>DRKE01000176.1 GCA_011051925.1 Deltaproteobacteria bacterium | reverse complement strand
GCCACGACTTCCCGTTCGGCCACCCGACAGCGCTTCAGGGTGAGGATGAGGGGCAGGGTGATCTTCCCCTCCCGAAGATCCGCATAGGGCTGCTTGCCGAGATCTTCGAGCGCCGATTCGTAGTCGAGGCAATCGTCGCGAAGTTGGAAGGCCAGGCCGAGCTGTCGCCCGTACTCGCAGATCCGGTTGCGCTCGCCTCGGGTCACCCCGCCCAGCAGCGACCCGATCTCACAACAGTTGGAAAGCAGCGTCGCGCTCTTGCGTTCGATGACGTCGTAGTAGTGGGCTTCGGTGATGTCGACGTCGAAGCTGCGCTCCAGTTGAAGCAGCTCGCCCTCCGCCATCAAGCGGATCGTTCGCGCATAGCTTTCGACGATCTCGAGATTGCCATCCTCGACGATGATCGACGAGGCGCGCGCATAGAAGAAATCGCCAGCGAGGACCGCGCGCCGGTTTCCCCAGATCGCGTTCGCCGCCGGGCGGCCGCGACGGATCTCGGCCAGGTCGACGATGTCGTCGTGCAGAAGGGTTGCCGTATGCAACAACTCGAGCGCGGCCGCCAATTCGATCCGTCTCGGACCCGTGTAGCCACAGAGTTCCGCCGCGAGCAGCACCAGGGCAGGACGCAACCGCTTCCCGCCGGATGAAAGAAGATGGGCCCCGAGAACCCCGATCAATTCGACCCGGGAGTCCAGCTGATCCCGGAGCGACGCTTCGACGAGTTCGAGATCCGGTGCGATCCGGGCGAAAGCGGTCGTGATGTCGGTTTCGAGCGATCCGCGAGAAGCCGCGGAGAGGGACGATGCGTCGGTGCCGTGGGTCCCACTCGAGTCGGCATTCGAAGTCGGCGCGGCTTTTCGCGATTCCGAGGGCGGGGGGCCTGTCATTTTCGCAACGTAGCTTCGGGGCCCGGCGGTGTCAAAGCGGGAATATCCAAAAACGCTTCAAAAACGGATGTTTACCACTGTTCACGGAAAGACGTCGAGAATCACGGCGCCGACTCGGATCGCCCTCGATCCTTCGATCGAACCCCGTTTGCCGCCAGCCAGTCGATCGCCTGGGCGACTTCGGTAATGGGAACGAGTTCGCAATGAGAGGCCGGCCCCTTCGCAGCGGCAGAGGTTTCACGATCCCGTAGCTCGCGCTCGCAGATCGCCGGAACGAGCAGGCGTCGAAAACCCAGTCGGCCCGCCTCGGATCGTCGAAGCTCGAGGCGGGACACCCGGCGCAGCTCTCCGCCCAGACCGATCTCCCCGATCGCGGCGCTATCGGCGGGCACCGCGACATCGAGCCGGCTCGATGCGATGGCGAGCGCGATGCCGAGATCCGCCGCGGCTTCCGCGACCCGGACGCCCCCCGCGGCCTTGGCGTACACGTCCTGGGAAAGCAGGTCGATCCGACTGCGCCGATCGAGGACCGCGAGCAGGAGCGCGACCCGCGCGTCCTCGAGACCGAGGGTCGTTCGCCTGGGCGTCCCGTAGGGCGCTGGCGCGACGAGCGCCTGGAGCTCCACCAGGAGCGGCCGGGAACCCTCGAGCAGCGGCACGACGCAGCTGCCCGGTGCCCGGGTGCTGCGCTCTTCCAGAAAGAGTTCACTCGGATTCTCGACCGCCTCGAGCCCATGGCCCGCCATGTTGAAGACGCCCACTTCCTGGGTCGATCCGAAGCGGTTCTTCGCCGCCCGGAGCAACCGGAAGGCGTGCGCACGATCCCCCTCGAAGGTGAGCACGACGTCGACGAGATGTTCGAGGACCCGGGGTCCCGCCAGACTTCCGTCCTTCGTCACGTGTCCGACGAGGAGCAGGACCGAGCCCAGTTGTTTGGCCGTCGCGGCGAGTCGCGAAGCCGACTCACGGACCTGTGCGACGGAGCCCGCTGCGGATTCGACCGCATCGGTCTGGATCGTCTGGATCGAATCGACGACGACGAGGCCGGGCTCGAGTTCGCGCCAGGGCGCGGCCAGGGCTTCGACCCGCGTCGAGGCGAGAATCTGGAGCGCGCCGCCCACGCCGGGCAGTCGTTCGGCGCGCAGCCGGATCTGCTCCGCGCTCTCCTCCCCGCTCACGTAGAGAACCGACTGTCCTTCCGCCGCCAGTCGCCCGGCCACCTGGAGCGCCAGGGTCGACTTGCCGATGCCCGGGTCGCCGCCCAGCAGGACGACGGAGCCGGGCACGAATCCCCCGCCGAGCACACGGTCGAGCTCCTTGGAGCCCGTCGGAATCCGCGGACAGGCAGCGACATCGATTTCGGCCAACGGTCGCGGCTTCCCGTCGTCCAGCGACGAAGCGACGAGCGACGAACGTCCCGATCCACCTCGGTCCGCGGCCGCGATCGCCCCCGACCCGGCGCCCGGGGACCACGTCTCCTCGACGAGACTGTCCCACTGGCCGCAATCCGGACAGCGTCCGTGCCACTGGGGATGTTGCGCTCCGCAGGCCTGACAGGCATGAATCGTCCGACGTTTCGCCATGATCTCCCTCCGTCCTTCCTTACTTTCCTGTCCCCTGTCCTGCTGCCCGCTCTGTCCCGTTTCCCGCTCTCGCTGGTCTTCCTGGTCCTGGTCCCGCTCTTTCCGCTCGAGCCCGTCTCCCGCGGTCAAGCCTGTCTCCCGGTCAAGCCTGTCTCCCGGTCAAGCCTGTCTCCCTGCCGCCCGGTCAAGCCTGCTCTTCCAGCTCCGGCTGCGTCACTGACGATACTCCTGACCCTGTCGTACCTGATCGGAACGCGAAAACAAGGCGAAGCCAGGCATTCGCCGTGGGCGCGGCCAGGGATGGAGGCCTGTCAACCGTCTGGACTCGGCTGGTTGACAGGCTCCCTGGGGCCCGGGTAGCCTGCCGTCCCTCGAATCCTGCTCTCCTCTTCCGGATCCGACGAGCGGGCCCGGATCGACGCTCGGGGCCGACATGGCGGCCTCCCCGCTGTCCAGCAAGACACGCCGGCCCGTGACTCCGGACCGGACGAAAACCACCCAGAGCCCAGGAAAGGTTCCCGACGACATGAGCACGCCCGAAATGCCCTCGTCATCCGATCGCTATTCGTCCCTCGCACGAAACGCCCTTGCGGACATCGCCCCGAGCGAAGCCGAAGCCCTCTGGGTCCTGGACGGTCCGGACGTCGAACTCCTTCCGCTCCTGCACGCGGCCTTCGAGCCGCGCCGGCGGGCCTTCGGACGCGAGGTCAAGGTCCACGTCCTGAACAACGTCCAGAACGGACTCTGTCCGGAGGATTGCGGCTATTGCTCGCAGAACAAGGACTCGGCGTCGGCGATCCGGAAATACGCGATGAAGAGTGACGAGGCGATCCTCGCCGAAGCCGAAGCAGCCGTGAAGTCGGGTGCCTCGCGCTATTGCATGGTGCTTTCGGGTCGTGGCCCGACCGTCGACCGCACCCGGCGCATCGCCGGTCTCGTGCGCGAGATCAAGTCGCGCTGGCCGATCGAGGTCTGCGTTTCCGCGGGATTGATGGGGGACGTGCACGCCCAGATCCTCAAGGAAGCGGGGCTCGACCGCATGAACCACAACCTGAACACCAGCGAACGCCGCTACGACAAGATCACCTCGACCCATACCTGGGCGGATCGCGTGGCCACCCTCGAAGCCGCGAAGCGCAACGGCATCGAGTCCTGCTCCGGCATGATCGTCGGCATGGGCGAGGAATCGATCGACATCGTCGAGGTCGCCTTCAAGCTGCGCGAACTCGAGGTGCCTTCGATTCCGGTGAATTTCCTGATCCCCATCGAAGGCAATCGCGTCCGCCATGACGGCTCGCTCACGCCCGAACGCTGTCTCCGCGCACTGTGCCTGATGCGCTTCATCAACCCCGATGCGGAGATCCGCGTGGCCGGAGGTCGCGAAGGTCATCTGCGCAGCATGCAGGCCCTCGCGCTCTATCCCGCCAACTCCCTCTTCGTCGAAGGCTATCTGACGACGAAAGGGGATCCGGTCGAGGAGACCTACGCGATGATCCGGGACGCGGGTTTCGAGGTCGAAGGCAATCCCGCCTATCACGACGATCGGAAACCGGGAACGATGTCGGGCGGAGACGTCCGTCGTCGGGACGGAACGAACGCGAACGCGACGACGGATTCCCGCTTCCGGATCCCGGGCGGCGGCGACGAGCTCCTGAAACCCGAGATCGCGCGGGCGTGAGGCCCTCCCCGATCGACGAGATCGCGGACGCGCGTCTCGGCGCGATTCGCGAACGGGGAACCTACCGGCGCATGCGCGTTCTCGAGGGTCTCCAGGGCCCCCGCATGATCGTCGACGGACGCGAGGTCCTGCTCTTCGCGGGCAGCAACTATCTCGATCTCGCTCGCCACCCGGAGGTGGTCGAGGCGGCGGAACGCGGCGCTCGGGACTGGGGATGCGCTGCCGGGGGTTCCCGCCTGATCACGGGGAATCTCGCGATCCACGAAGCCCTCGAGGAGGAACTCGCGGCCTTCTTCGGTCGCGAAGCGGCGCTCGCCTTCAATACCGGTTACATGGCCAATGTCGGCGTCATCCCGGCGCTGATCGGGCCGGGGGACGTGCTGGTCTCCGACGAGCTGAACCATGCCTCGATCATCGATGGCGCCCGACTCGCACGCGCCGACGTCGCGGTCTTCCGCCACGGCGACATGGCCTCCTTCGCCGACACCCTCGCACGCGCACGGCAGGACGTGCAGGAGAAGACCCGGGGCGGCGCGCCTCGGATCCTCGTCGCCGTCGACGGCGTCTACAGCATGGACGGGGATGTCGCGCCGATCGCGGAGATCACGAAGCTCGCCCACGAAGCGGAGGCGATCGTGCTTCTCGACGATGCCCACGGAACCGGCGTGCTGGGCGCGCGGGGAAGGGGAACGGCCGAAGCGGCGGGCGTTCTCGACGAAGTCGACATCCTGATGGGCACCCTGGGAAAATCGATCGGCTCCTTTGGCGCCTTCGTCGCGGGCTCGGCGAAGCTTCGTGACCTGCTCGTGAACACCGCACGGAGTTTCATCTTCTCCTGCGCGCTGTCCCCCGCCCAGGTCGAAGCCGCGCGGGCTTCCCTCCGCCTGATCGATCGCGAACCCTGGCGGCGGGCCCGCCTCGAAGCAAATTGCGAGCGGCTTCGCAACCGGCTCGCGGAGGCGGGCATCTCGACGGCACCGAGCACGACACACATCATTCCCGTCATTCTCGGCGAGAACGATCGGACGATGTCGGTCTGTGAAGAGTTGCTCGCCCGTGGCTTCTATGCCCAGGGCATCCGATATCCCTCCGTTCCAAGGGGTCGCGCCCGCCTGCGCATCACGCCGATGGCCACCCATGACGAAACCGGGATCGACGGTCTGGCAGACGCGATCATCGACTGCCTGCAAGACGACGCGACACCCGGTGTCCCGCGACCGGCCGATCGTTAGGCGCCCATGGCCGGACTCTTCATCACGGGAACGGATACGGGCGTCGGGAAGACGTTCGTCAGTTGTGCACTCGCCCGGGGCCTGCGTGCCGCCGGGATCGATGTGGGCGTGATGAAGCCCGTCGAAACCGGCGTCGGCGAGACCGGTCCCGAGGACGCGCGCGCGTTGATCCGTGCGGCCGCGGTCGATGACGATCCCGAACTCGTCTGCCCCCTTCGATTCCCATTGCCGGCCGCACCCCAGGCGGCCGCCCTGGCCGAGAGCGGCGGACCCGAGACAGGGCAGGGGCAGCGGGAAACGGATGTATTCGTCTTCCCGATCGATCGGCTCGTGGACGCCTATGCGACCCTCTCGGCGCGACACGACTTCATGTTGGTCGAAGGCGCCGGCGGGCTGCTGGTTCCCTTCGATTCGAGAAAGACG
>DRKE01000175.1 GCA_011051925.1 Deltaproteobacteria bacterium | reverse complement strand
GGAAGCCGTGCCCCGGGTTCCCGTGAATCGCCTTCCGGCCCGGGTCCCGGTTCGAGAAAATCCTGGAGGACCCACTCGCAGCGTCCCGCGAGTCTGCTTCCCAGGCGTTCCCGCGCCCGGGCGAGAAGCGCTTCGTTCGCATCGACGCCGACGTAGTGCAGTTCGAAGCCCGAGTCTTCGAGGAATCGGGCCAGGCGGGCATTGCCGCAGCCGATGTCGAGCACGCGCAGGCTCGGGCGTCCGGTTTCGGACCGCCCCGCGATGGACGGACCGGCGCCGTCCCCCGGGAGATCGCGCCCCGACGCGTGGGCCGGCGGTGGAGAGGCGCGAAGCGCTTCCGCCATGGGCTGCCAACCGGGCCACGGATGGTGGCCGCGGCTCGCGTCGAAGGCCTCGGCGTGGACCCCGTAGAAGGCCGCGTCGAGGGCGAGGATCTGCCGGCGGGTGGATTCGTCCATCGACTTCGAGTCTAGTGTCCTCCTCCAGGATTCCGCCTGGATCCGATCGCGCCCGGGGGTCGCTCGTCGCGATGCGCGCCGTCACCGGGGCGACGGGCGAAGGCGAATCGGGCACGGCGGCGTAGAATGGGCGCGCGGGACAGGGCTCTTCGCGGCCCGGACGACAGGATGGGCTGGCACGCCCGGACGGGAGGTCGATTGAGCGGCATCGGGAACATGGAGAAGCGGGCGTTCGGCGCGGGGGAGCGGGGGGGAGGGCGTTTTCGCGGTCGCGGGCCCGATCGTGATTTCGATCCCGATCCCGTGCGGGGCGTGCTGCTGCCGCTCCTGCGATCGATCGTCGAGATGCCCGATTCGGTCCCGGAACCGATTCCGAACGAGATGCTCGAGCCGCTCCTGCGCCGTTTCCCGATGCCCGGGGGCGGTTTCTTCTCGCGAAGCCAGCTGATCGCGGGCTTTCGGGCCTTCGCGCCCGAGGCGGGCTTTCGTTTCGACGAGACCCGTTTCCGCCGACGCGTCCAGCGGCGGCCCGTGAGGACGCAGAGTGGTGTCACACCGCTGACGGTCCTGACCAAACCCTTCCCCTGTCCCGGGAAATGCATCTTCTGTCCCAACGACGTCCGGATGCCGAAGAGCTACCTGTCGGATGAACCCGGCGCCCAGCGCGCGGCGAACAACCGCTTCGATCCCTATCTCCAGACCTGGAACCGGCTGGCGGCCTTCGACGCGACGGGCCATCCGGTCGACAAGGTCGAGCTGATCGTGCTGGGGGGGACCTGGTCCTTCTATCCCGTGGCCTACCAGATCCATTTCGTCCAGCGCTGTCTCGAGGCGATGAACGATTTCGGCGCCGGGCGGGACCGACGGGACGAGAGTCCGGCGACGACGCCCGATTTCGAGGCGATCGATGCGGAGGTCCGGGGGGATCGCTTCGAGAAGAATCCCTACAACCGACGGGTGACGCGTTTCCTGCACGCAGCGCAGGGCGGGCGGCTCGTCGTCCGAGAGGAGGAATCCGATTGGGCATCCCTCGCGCGGGTCCAGCGCGAGAACGAGACTGCCGGTTCGCGCTGTGTGGGGCTGGTCCTCGAAACCCGCCCCGACCACGTCGACGAAGAGGAAGTGCTTCGCCTGCGTCGGCTCGGCGCGACCAAGGTCCAACTCGGCGTGCAGAGCCTCGACGACCGGATCCTCGCGGCCAATCGCCGGGGACACGATGTCGCAGCGACCCGGCGGGCCTTCGATCGGCTACGACGCGCGGGCTTCAAGCTCCATGCACATTGGATGGCCAATCTGCTGGGCGCGACACCGGGGAGCGATTGCGAGGATTTCCGTCGCCTCTTCGAGGATGCTGACTTCCGGCCGGACGAGTTGAAACTCTATCCCTGTAGCCTGATCGAGACGGCCGAGCTGATGGGCGCCTGGCGGCGGGACGAATGGAGACCCTATTCCGAGGAGGCGCTCCTCGAAGTCGTGGCGACCTCGCTTCCCCGCGTTCCGCGCTGGTGTCGCGTGACGCGGGTGATCCGCGACATCTCCTCCGACGACATCGTCGCCGGAAACAAGCGCACGAATTTCCGCCAGATCGCCGAAGCCGAGATCGCGCGCCGGGGAGGGCGACTCGTCGAGATCCGGGCCCGGGAGATCCGCGCCGCGACCTTCGCCGAGGCGGACCTCAGCCTGGAGGAGACCGGATACGCGGTCGGTGGCGGGCAGGAGATCTTTCTCGAACTCGTGACAGGGGGGGACCGGATCGTCGGATTCCTGCGACTCTTCCTGCCCCGTGAGCCGTCCTTCGTCGACGAACTGGGTCGCAACGCGCTCGTGCGCGAGCTGCACGTCTACGGCGGCTCGGTCCGGATCGGGGCCGGGGCGGAAGACCGGGCCCAGCATCGCGGATTCGGGGCGAGGCTGCTGGAAGCGGCCGCGACGCGCGCCGCCGCCCGGGGCCATCCCGCCCTCTCGGTCATCTCGGCGATCGGCACCCGCGCCTACTATCGGCGTCAGGGCTTCGAGGACGGCGATCTCTATCAGCATCGGCGCCTGACGCCATAGCGTGACCTGCGAAGGGCAGCCGGGGCCGAGGCCCCGGCCGCCGGAGAGCGCCCGGGAGACCGGGGGCCGGGCCGGCTCAGCCCGCCCGCTTCAGCGGGACGAAGAGCGTATTGGCACCCCGGCGGACCAGCACGAGCACGCTCTCGTCCGAGCGCTTCAGCTTCGCGACCAGGTCGTCCCGGTTCTTCACGGCCTTCCGGTCGAGTTCGACGATCACGTCGCCGCGGCGGATGCCCGCCTCGGCCGCGGGGCCGTTCGGATCGACCTCCGTCACGACGGCCCCCTTCGTGTCGTCGAGCCCGAGCTCCTCTGCCAGGGCTGGCGTGATGTCCTGGGCGCGGAGGCCGAAGACCTCGGTCCCCGGTTCCTTGGTCGAGGTCGAAGCGACCTGCTCGGGATCCTCGAGGCGACCGATCCGGACGTGGAACTTCTTCTTCTTGCCGTCGCGGATCACGACGACCTTCGCGTCCGAGTCGACCGAGGTATTGGCGACGACGATCGGCAGGTCACGCCACTCGTCGATCTCGTGCCCATCGAATTCGATGATGACGTCGCCGCGTTCGAGGCCGCCCCGGGCGGCGGGCGTATCGGGCAGGACCTGGGAGACCAGCGCGCCGGCGACTTCGTCGAGCTGGAATTGTTCCGCGATCTCCTTCGTCACGCCCTGGATCTGGACGCCGAGCCAGCCGCGGGTGACGCGGCCGTCCGCGCGCAGCTGGGGCAGGATCTGTTTGGCCTGATTGATCGGGACCGAGAAGCCGATCGTGTTGGCGTTGCTGCGGATGGCGGTGTTGATCCCGATGACGCGGCCGTGGAGATCGATCAGGGGCCCGCCGGAGTTGCCGGGATTGATCGCGGCATCGGTCTGGATGAAGTCTTCGTAGGACTGGGATTGCGGGCGCATGACATCGCGGCGGTTCTTGGCGGAGACGATGCCGGCGGTCACCGTGTGGGCGAGGCCGAAGGGATTGCCGATGGCGACGACCCAGTCCCCGGGGCGGACCTCGTCGGAATCGCCCAGGGCGATCGTCGCGAGTTCCTTGTCGCCGGGATCGACCTTGAGGAGCGCGATATCCGTCTTGGGGTCGCGACCGACGACCTCGGCCTCGAGTTCGTCGCCGTCGAGGAAGAGGACCGTGATCTCGTCCATGTCGGCCACGACGTGGTTGTTCGTGACGACGTAGCCGTCACGGGAGATCACGAAACCGCTTCCCTCGCCGCCGGTCTTGCGCTCCTGGGGCATGCCGCGTCGGTGCCACGGGCTGCCGCCGAAGAATTCCTCGAAGCCCGGGGGCAGGTTCGGGACACCGAGCTTGATCGTACCCCGGGTCTGGATGCTGACGACGGCCGGCGCCACACGCTCGGCGAGATCCGCAAAGCTGGTGGGCACGCCGATGGGCTGGGCCTCGGGGATTCCGCTCTCCGTGCGCCAGAAGGCTTCCCGATCGGCGCTGGCATCCGAGGTCGGGGCATCGTCATCGCTGCTTCCGAAGAAGTCCAGGGCGCGTGCCGTCGTCGGGCCGATTTCGGGGAACCGGGCGACATCGAGACGGCCCAGCACCCCGAAGAGGACGAGGGCGGCGGTCAGCACCGAAAGGATCAGGGTTCGCATTTTCTCGGTCTCCTTGCTCCGAATGTTCAGGATGTCGTTCGAACGCGTGGATTCAGAACAACGGAAGGGTCAGATGGTATCGGCCGGGTCCCCTCTGGACCACGACGAGCGCGCGTGAGCGACCCCGAAGCCGGGCCACCGCACGCCGAAGATCCTCGTTCGAGGCGAGCGCGACGCCGTTGATCCCCAGCAGGTAGTCCCCGATGCGGAGGCCCAACGCCTCGGCCGCGGATCCCGGATCGACTTCACTCACCACGAATGCATGATGTCGCTCGGAGAGTTTGAGTTCCAATCCGAGCATCCGGCTCGCGATGTCGTGGACCATCGATTGGGGGAGCTCCTCGGCCGTCGCCACGACCTTCCGGAGCTTGCCGTCGCGGTAGAGTTCGAGTTCGAGCTTCTGGTCGGCCGTCATCCCCTCGAGCATCTCGAAGAGCTGCTGGGCGCTCTTGACGGCCCGGCCGTCGAGGTTCGCGACGATGTCCCCCCGCTGGATCCCGGCCCGGGATGCCGGACTCCGGGGGTGCAGCCGGTTGACGAGCACGCCCGCCACGCCGTTGGGCAGGTCGAGGACCTCGCGCAGGGAGGGGTCGATGTCCTGGAACTCGAGGCCGAGCCAGACGGGATGCACCTCGCCGTAGAGAAGCAGTTCCCGGATCACCCGCCGGGCGACGTCGATCGGGATCGCGAACCCGATGCCCTGGGCACCGGCATAGATGGCGGCGTTGATCCCGATCAGTTCCCCCTCGGCGTTGAGGAGCGGTCCGCCCGAATTGCCCGGATTGATCAGCGCGTCCGTCTGCAGGAGACCGTGGAAGGTCATGCCGTTGCTTTTGGCATGGACCGATCGGTTGAGCGCCGAGATGACCCCCGTCGTCACGCTGTTCGAGAATCCGAAGGGATTGCCGATCGCGATCACGGGTTCGCCGACCATGAGATCGCTCGAGGTGCCCGGCGGCGAGAAGGGCAGTTCCTCGTCCGTCAGGATCTTGAGGACGGCCAGGTCGTTGTTGGCGTCCGCGCCGACGAGTTCGGCATCGAACTCGCGACCATCGGCGACCATGACCCGCACGCGATCGGCCAGGGCGACCACGTGCTCGTTCGTGAGGACATGTCCCTGGCGATCGAAGATGACCCCCGAGCCGAGGCTCTGGACCGTGCGCGCCTGGGGCTCGAAGAAGTTCCGGAAGAAGTCGTTGAAGCCGGGATCGATTCCCGAGCGTCTTCCGAAGGCGCTCGGGGCGCGCGTGATCCGCTCGGTCGTGATGTTGACGACACTGGGTCCGACCATCTCGACGACGTTGACCGTCGCCGTCCGGCGCAGGAAGGGATCGGCGGCGCGGGGTGTGCCCGGCGCGACGAGGCCGGTGAGGACGAACGAAACGAAGCTGGCCAGCAGGACGGGGATCGCCCCGGGTATCGGGAATCCCCGGCGCGACGGGCGGGCGATCGGGCCAGGGCTTCTTCGGCTGACACTTCGGGCGGTCATCGTCGCTTCCATCATCACGGGATCCCGGAGCGCCTGGAATCCCGTGGGCTCGTCGTCGTTCCGGTCGCAGCCGACCCGGGCGGTCAGGCGCGGCGGCATCGGGTGATCGGCGGTCAGTGGGGACTCCAGATCAAGGGGAACGACGCCGGGCTGCTGACTCTGAAGCCGCGCTCGCCGATCCGGTTCCCATCGGGGCCTGCATGCCGACCGTCGATGGGGAATCCTCGTTCCGATTCCGGTGGAGTCTACCCCCTCGGGTCAGATCTGTCCGTCGAGCACCGCCCGGAGCCGCCTGATTGTGCTCTCGGGTTCCGTCTCGCTTCGGATGTCTCCCGTCACGGCGATGCCGACCGCGCCGGCCCGGATCGCCTGGCGGGCGCGATCGGGGTCGATCCCGCCCTGGGCGAGAATCGGGATTCCGCCTCGGCAGGCCCGGTCGAGCGTTTCGAGGCCAAGGGGCGGGCGCGACATGGGCTTGGAGTTCGGTGCCCAGATGGGCGCCAGGTGGACGTAGTCGTAGGGTGAACCCGCTTCGTCGGCTCTTTCGACCTCGTCGGCGGAGTGGAGCGATCCACCGACGAGCGCGTCCTTTGGCAGCAGACGCCTCGCCTCGGCCGCCGTCGGGGCGTCGAAGCCCAGGTGGACCCCCCCGGCCTCTGCCGCCAGGGCGACGTCGAGCCTGCGGTTGACGAGCACCCGTCGCGGCCTCGCGAGGGCCGCCCCTGGATCGCCCGTGCCCTCGCGGGCCGCCTCGACGACGCTGCGGGTCCAGGCGAGATGGTCGCGGCCTTCGATCGTCCGGTCTCGCAGTTGGAGCCAGTCGGCCCCGGCGCGAAACAGACCTCGGGCGAAGCGGCCGGGCTCGGGCCCGAACGCGGCGGCATCGAGAACGACGCAGAGGATGGGGCGCGATTCAGAAACGGGCGGTGCCATCGAGGGGGCTCGACGCCGACGCATAGAGACGCTTGGGCATCCGTCCCGCTTCGTAGGCGAGGCGCCCCGCCTCGACGCCGAGCTTCATCGCCCGGGCCATCGCGAGGGGATCCTTCGCGTGGGCAATGGCGGTATTCATCAGCAGCGCCGTCGCGCCGAGTTCCATCGCGACCGCGGCATCACTCGCCGTGCCGACCCCGGCATCCACGATGACCGGCACCTCGACCGTTTCGAGGATGATGCGCAGGTTGGCCGCGTTGCGGATGCCCATGCCCGATCCGATCGGGGCAGCCAGGGGCATGACCGCCGGACAGCCCATGGCTTCGAGTCTCTGGCATGCGACCGGGTCGTCCGTGATGTAGGGCAGGACGACGAAGCCCTCGTCGATCAGTCGCTGTGCCGCCTCGAGGGTGGCGGGCACGTCGGGGAAGAGGGTCCGCTCGTCGCCGATCACCTCGAGCTTGATCAGGTTCGTGTCGAGCAGCTCGCGACCCATCTGGGCGGTCGTGACCGCATCGTCGGCGGTGTAGCAGCCGGCCGTGTTGGGCAGGATCACGAAGCGTTCGGGGGAGATCACATCGAGCAGGCGCGGGCCCTTCGCGGCGTCGAAATTCACACGCCGAAGGGCGACGGTCACCATCTCGGCCCCGGCCGCCTCGGCACAGGCGAGATTCTGCTCGAAGCTTTCGTATTTCCCGGTTCCGATGATCAGCCGCGAGTGGAACTCGAAATCCCCGACCTGCCAGGCCGGGCGCCCGCTCTCTTCGCTCGTCATCCCGTCTTCCTTTCGTTTCGCTCTTTCTCTCTTCCCCGTCTTCTCATCTTCTCATCCCGTCCGTCCCGCAGCCGGAGTGGGCCGATCGGGGCCTCAGCCGCCGCCGACGGCTTCGAGGATCTCGATCCGGTCCCCCTCGGACAACTCGGTCTCGTCATAGCGCGACCGCACGACGACCTGGCGGTTGACGGCGACCGCAACGCGTCGCCCCGC
>DRKE01000174.1 GCA_011051925.1 Deltaproteobacteria bacterium | reverse complement strand
TCTCGGCCCTCGAAAACGAAACCCTCGCGGCCAGGGGATCCAAGGGATGCATCGGCTATTGCATGAGTGGACAATTCGTCATGTCGGCGGCCGGCACCTTTCCCGACCATTTCCGCGCTGCGGTCTCGTGCTACGGCGTCGGAATCGTCACCGGAAAACCCGATTCGCCCCATCGCCTCGCTCCCCGCGTCCGGGGTGGACTCTTCTTCGCTTTCGCGGAGGAAGACGAATACGTCCCCGACGATGTCATTCCGACCCTACGAGACACCCTCGAGAAGAACGGCGTCCAGCACGAGATCATCGTCTACCCCGGAACGAAACACGGCTTCTGTTTTCCCGAACGCGTCGGCGCCTACCACGAAGCGGCCGCCGAGGACGTGTGGCGCCGCAGTTTCGAACTCTTCGACCGGCAATTGAGGGCCAACGACTGAGCGGGATCACTCCCATGAGGCCACGGAGCGCGCAGAAAGACAGGCTCCGTCCCCTGACGCCCCGCCTCCGGCCGCTCCAGACGTGCCGATCCGCATCAGGTCCGGATTCGGCGGATCGGCTCCGAACCATCCCAATCCCGGGCCTGCTCCGCGATCCACTCGAAGGTCCTGCCCTTGGGACCGCTGATCTCCGAGAGTTCGACGACCGTGCCGGGATGGCCCTGGGTGTCGAAATAGACCATCCGACCGTCCGGCCCGCCGACATCACCCGACTGACCGACCTCGAACCCGGCATCCAGCGCCCTCTCGAGGTCGCGATCGAAGTCGCGGGTCCAATACGCGACGTGCTGCAGGCCCTCATGGCCGGCCGCCAGGAAATCGAGATACATCGACGGCTCGTCGTTACGCTGTTGGATCAGCTCGATCTGGAGTGGCCCCGAGTTCGCGAGGGCGATGCTCGCCACCATCCCCGATGGCCTTCCGTAGTACCGGAAGTTCTCGACCGGGGCCCTTTCGAGGTAGAAGAAGGGCCCCACGCCCAGCACCTCGATCCAATGCCGCATGGCCGCCTCGATGTCGCGCACGACGTAGCCGTTCTGCCTGATCTCTCCGAAATACCGGCTCATTCATTCCCCCGATTCGAACCCGGGCAGCATACACGGTCGGCGGGACCGCCCCTTCGATTTCGTCGTGCCGACCGGGACACACCCGACCGCCCCTCCCGCGGCCGCCGGGCGGGAACCCGGCTGCGCCTTGCCGAGACCCCGGGTTCCGCGGCATCCTCTTCCCAGCGTCCTGCTGCCCCCCTTCGGCATTCCGATCCACCCGGGTTTCCTCCGATCGCCAGACGCTCGAAATCCGGCACCCCAGGAGGAAGAGTCATGTCCACGCCGACAGCGCTCCGCGTGCCGCCCAGCGAACTCGAACTCGCGGCGTTCGAACGGGATGGCGCCATCGTGCTGCGCGACGTGATCGATGCATCCTGGATCGCGACCATGCGGCAAGCGATCGACGCCGTCCTCGAAGCGCCGGGCCCGCTATCCCGGGAATACACGAAACCCGGCCATCCCGGTCGCTATCTCGGCGACTTCTTCCTGTGGCGCCGGAACCCGGACTTCCGCTCCTTCATGGCCGACTCCTCCCTGCCCGAACTCGCCGCCCGGCTGATGAAATCCACGGAAGTCTTCTTCTTCTACGATCAGCTCCTCGTCAAGGAACCCGGAACGGCCGAGGAGACCCCCCTTCACCACGACCTCACCTACTGGCCCCTGCGTGGGAGCCAGATCGTGTCGATCTGGGTTCCCTTCGATCCCGCCACCCCGGAGACGGGGGCAGTCACGTATGTTCGCGGCTCCCATCGCTGGGGCCGGATGTTCACACCCGCGGCGTTCGGTGAAGGTGCCGGCTATGCCGACACCTATGCCAGGACCGGTCTCGAACCGGTCCCCGACCTCGAAACGGAGATCGATCCCGCGGATCATCTCGCCTGGTCCCTCGAGCCCGGCGACGTCCTGGTCCACCACCCGCTCACGCTTCACTTTGCGCGAGGCACCGCCTCGAGCGACATCCGCCGGCGAGGTCTGGCACTCCGCTATGTCGGCGACGATGCCACGTATGACGATCGACCCGGAACCTTCCTGAAGAGTCCCCACATGCAGGGGAAGCTGCCCGGACTCGGCTTGAAGGACGGCGACCCTCTTCGCGGGGCGCTCTTTCCCCGGGTCTGGCCGCGCTGAGCCCCGACCCTCTACGAGCTTTTCCGGAAATCCCGCGTGAGCGCCACGACCGCCTCCGCCCGCGCAAGGATCTCGTCCCAGGCCGGCTCGCAGCCGATCTTCTCCGCGGCCCTTTGCCGGGTCGAAACGACCGCCTCCTCGAGGGTCTCGCAGTCGGGGTCGGCCAGGCCGAGATCCTCGATCAGGAATCGCCTGAAGCGAACGGGGATCTCGAGAAGATGCGGGACGGCTCGCCCCAGACGAACAGGATTCCGGGCGATCGCGCGAAAATCCAGCACGCCGTCCGGCCCGACCATCTGATCGAGTGCCACGAGTGCGGCCGGCGCGATGCCCACGCGTTCGAAGAGGCGCGTCAATGCGGCCTTCGGGTGGTCGAGTTTCTCGTCGAGGCAGAGTTCGATGAAGCGATGCATGCGCTCCACGTCGAGTCCATCCGGAAGACGAAGCCGCCCCGATCCGTCGATTCCGACTCCGCTGCCCGCCAGTTTCCCGACGACCTGCGAGACCAGGCGTCGGACGATTTCGTTCATGGCGTCGAAGGTCGTGCATCCCGAGGCTCCGGGACAGTGGGATCGCCCGACCCGGACGGGCTGCGAGACCGATCGGTTTCGCCCCCACGATCCGAAGAGGGAAGTCGCCCCTCCCTGAAGTGCCTGATGCGCCTGACGAACGACTCGGCCAACGGGATGGATGGAGCGCGAGACCGGGATCGAACCGGCGACCCTCAGCTTGGGAAGCGCCCGAGGACGCAAGAAGTGACCTCCAGGGCAACGAGAGCGGCAGATCACGGCATGATAGGGCATCGAGCGGCAGTCGAAACGTCACCGGGCGTCACCCGTTTTCAGGCTGCCGGAATCCCATCGAGCCTTCGTGTACCGGCACGGTCCCCGACCCAACTTCCGACCTGAACTCGCCACGCGAATCCGCGCGACGATCGCGAGAACGCACCAAGAGTCCCGCCCCGTGAACTCGCGGCGAGGATGTCGGCCAAGCGCCGGAACCCGCGACAGGCGATCCTACGGCGCCGCGCGACGCTCCCTCGATCGGCGCCCGCGCCAACGAAGGAGGGGTCGATTCCACCTCCCGCTTTACGTCGGCTCGCTCCCAGCGAGATGCACTTCCGGCCTCTCGTCTACAATGACCGCTTCGTCGATGCCCCCACGGATGAGAATGACCTACGGCCTCCGGGCTTACGATCAACTCAGAACGACGACATCGCAATCCCATTTCACGGACCCGCCCCGCAGCTGGGGACGCAACTACGCTCCTGTGTACGACCCCCCGGCTTTGCGATGCAATTGCTCCGAATCATGCCCGCAACGGACGCGTCGCTGAGATCTCGAGCGGCTTTGCACGCGGCCACATGACCGAGGTAGCTTCGGCAGAATGTCGTACGCTGAACGAACCCGGCTTCAGACCAACGCACGAGCAATTCGCCGCTCCCTTGGACTCTCTCGCGAGATCGTCGCCGCACGCGCGGGAGTCGGCCTGGAGACGCTCCGGCGGCTGGAGCTCGGCTACGCAATCGGCATGAAGGTCGAGACGCTCCTACGGATCGCCGCAATTCTCGGCGTCTCTCCTGGCAAACTGCTGCCGATTCTCGAGCAGCCGACATGCCCTGACATCTCACCCGCCCGGCGCAGAACGAGACTACCCCCGTTCCAGCCCATTCAAGAAAGCAGCCTGCGTGACAGAACTCAACTGGTCCACCATCCCCGCCAGCTCAGTACCGCGAATCCTAGGCCCAGGAAGACCGCGACCGATGGTTCAGGCACCGGTTGCACCCAAGTTCGAAACTCGAAATCAATCCCGAACTGAGCGGACAACTCAGTCGGGCTCACCCCAGACAGATCGAACCCAGCGCCCGGAATGTAATCCGCCGTGTTCAGCTGCCTCGACCCGCCGCGCCAGGCGACCGACCCGCAACACGGAAATCCACTCACTGCGATCGCCAGGAGATCTCCATCATTCACCATGAGACCAGCACCTGAGAGATCGACCTCGATCATAAGTGGAATCGACGAGAACGAAACGGCACTCGGCAGATCAATCGTCGCGCTGGCAAGAACGTCAGTCGTGACGGGAACACCTCTATCGGTTCCAAGGATCGCAACCTGCGCCCTCGATGCTCCCGACGTAGGAGCGAAAACCGGAATTTCGAGACCCACAAAACGACCGCTCACTCCCACAAGAAAGGTTTGCCCGAGCGATGCCCCGGATGTAGTCACGCCCAGGCTCCCTGGGACAAGATGCTCCTGGTCGAGCACTCCGAACAGCGCAGCAGAAGCCGTGTTCGGGTTCATTGCCAACGCAACAACACCAAGCACGAGGAAAAGACAAAAGGATCGGACGTTACGCATGCGAATTCTCCCAATTGGCGGCTTCCGCCCCAAAGGCAACTGCACGAGACCACCATGTCCGCAATGGAGAGCAGCGAACGACGCCTCGCTGGCTTTCGCGAAGTGGCTATCTCAGCGAAAAAAATCGCGACCTACGTGTCGCCAGATCAATTTGGCAACGGTCACCATTCCACTCACAGCATATCACCCCCTCGCCCCCTCATCGCCGACGAAGCACTCTTCCTCAATCGAACGAACGACCCAGGAGCCATGGCACGATCACGCTTTGGACGCACATAGAGCGGAGTTCAGCCGGATTTCACCAGAAATCGCTCTGATCTGGATCGAGCAGCCCAGACCTTTCCTGAGTTGAGCCAATGTATCCCTGCAGATACAATGGCCACCAAGAACGCCAGACCGACACGGACACCGCGCGGCGTCGTGCGTGACGTATATCCGCACCATGTACCCGGAACTACCCAGAGCGCACTGCTCGAAGGAGATGACCATGATTCTTCGGATTCGTACGCGATCAACAAACCCATGTGCGGTCGGAGACCCTCATCCGCGTGACCGCCGCGACGAAGGAGCCGCGGGGGCGGTCAGGCAGGGGAGTCAGCGCAGATCGATTCGGCTGAGTTCGTCGGCCAGGTTGCTCGGAAGCAGTGCCTCGTAGTCGCCGCGTGACGTCGCCTCGGGTAGCCTCGCGAAGATCGTCTGGAGATACCGCCACGGCTCCACCCCGTTCGCCCTGGCCGTCTCGACCAGGCTGTAGAGCCGCGCGCTCGCTGTCGCCCCGCTCGGTGTATCGGCGAAGAGCCACGCCTTGCGTCCGACGACGAAAGGTCGGATCGCCCGCTCGATCGCGTTGGTCGAGAGTTCGAGCCTTCCGTCTTCGAGCACCCGTTCGAGCTTCGGCCACTGCCGGTCGAGATAGGCCACGGCCTTGCCCGCCAGGGTCGTCGGCGGCACCCGCCCCAGGGCCCCGGTCGTCCACTCGCGCAGCTCTTCGATCAGCGGTGCCAGCTCTTCCTGTCGCCGCCGATAGCGATCTTCGGGAGAGAGGTCTCGGTACTTCCGCTCGACCTTGAACAACTTGTCGATGCGCGAGAGTCCCTGCTGGGCCACCCGCGACTTCGTCGACTTCTTGTTCGGGCCCTTCGCCTTGCCCCCGCCCTGTCCCCGCAGCGCCTCGTCGAACTTCCGTCGCGCATGCACGAAGCAGCCCACGTGGACGACCTTCGACCACTCCTCCGACTTGGGATCGTCGAACCGGTCGTAGCCCCCGTAGCCATCCGTCTGCAGGTAGCCGGTAAACCCTTCCAGCAATCGCTCGGCGACGTCGCCGCTCCGCGAGGGCGCATACTCGTAGTAGAGCAGTGGATGTTGGGGATCCTCGAGTCGCAGGGCCCAGAGATAGGACTGGCTCGCGGCCCGCCGGCCTTCCTCCTTCAGCACCTGGAAGGGCGTCTCGTCGGCCAGCACGTAGGCCCCGCCTCGGATCTGCTCGAGCAACCGATCCGTGAGCGGCGCCACCAGCTCCCCGCAGCGGATCATCCACGACGCCAGCGTCGCTCGCGGCAGGTCGATCCCGAGGCGGGCGAGGATCTTCTCCTGCCGGGCCAGAGGGAGTCCATCGACGTACTTGGCCGTCGCGACCTGCGCCAACAGCGACGACGAGGCCATGCTCTTCGGGATGGGCTGCGCTGAAGGCTCTCGGCACGCGACGCCGTCCTTGCACGTGCCACAGGCGTACTTGTCCCGGATCTCGACCTCGACGTAGAGCTTGGCCGGTTCGTAGATGAGCCGTTCGGCCCGCTCCTCGCCGATCCGGGTGAGGGCGTGGGTGGGGTCGTTGGGACAGACCTTCTCGTGGTCCTCGAGATCTCGCCGGATCTCGACCCGGGGGAGATGATCGGGAAGGGGCTTACGGCCCCCTCTCCCTTGCTTGCGGCGGGTGTGGGCCGGGACCTCGATCGTGTCCTCTTCGTCTTCAGCACCACCGCTCCCGACGTCGGCACCCTCGAGATCGACGACGGCTTCCGCCTCGTTCCAGATGCCGAGCTGAGTGGAGGGGCTCCGCTCGCTGGATCGGCCGAACCGCCGGCTCTTGAGGAGCCGTACGGCTTCGGCCAGGCGCTCGTTCTCGACCTTGTACTCGTCGAGTGTGGCGCGGAGGGTCTCGCCCTGCGCCTCGTACTCGTCGAGTATTGCGCGCAGCTCTGTGTGTTCATCACGAAGCTGCGCGTGCTCGCTCTGCTGCAGAAGCAGCAACGCCCGCAGCTCTTCGACCGAGTCGGGAAGCTCTGCGGGCGTTGTCTTCGACATGACCTATATGTTAGGCCATGCGTGTCGATCTACAAGACGCTCTCGTAGAAAAGTTCGCCATGGGGCCTCATCGCGAAGACGTCCATGCCGTCGAGCAGCCAGCCCAGCTCGCGGCCCGAAAGCTCGATCACGTTCTCCTCCATCTTGTGCGGCCACGGGAAGCGATCCGCCTCGAGCTTCTTCTGCCACATGGCAAACCCGTTGCGCTCCCAGTAGAGCAGCCGCACGTGATCGCGTCTGCGATTGCAGAAGGCGAAGAGGCGTGGGCTGAAGGGATCGAGATCGAGCTCTTCCTGGACCAGCACGGAGAGACCCCGCATCTGTTTGCGGAAGTCGACAGGCTCGCGGCACAGGTGGACGTGGACGTCATCGTCGGGCCGGATCACGACTGCTCTCCCGGACCCGCGACGATCCGTTCCAGCAGACCGGGGTCGAGGGGCAACGTACTCTCCACAACGGCACCACCTGGCAGGCGCAGTCGCCAGGCGACCGATCCCGCCGGGACCGGAACCACGTCGGCGGGGCGAGCCGCCACGGCTTCCACGAAGCGCCCCGTCGTGGGCCGTGTGTCCCGGTCTCGGCCCCGCCGCTTCGTTCCCGGGTGCGGCGGCAGGATGCCCGCCCGGCGCGCCACCCGCTTCGCCTCGTAGAGCCCCCACACCGACTGTTCCGTTCGCCTCGCGTAGGCCTGGAGCGACTCGCCCCGGCGCTCACAGCCTTCGATCGCGGCCAGGCGGCGCGCCACCGTCCGCGATACCGCACCCCTCGTTCCTCTCGTTCGTCCCATCGTGAACCTCCTCATCAAGGGCTCTCAGGGTCCGACTCTCCGACACGAAAGGAAACATGGATTCGTGGAGCGCGTACGCAGAAGCCATTAACACTCCTTCTCTCGCTGACGATAGCTGGGTGCGCCACCCCCGCAGATGACTTCGGTCTCATTGCCGCGAGTGTTAATCCTCCGCGAATAGATTGGAGCGAGACCGTCGATTTTCGGGAGGTGCGAGAAATCTACGGGAGGCGAGTCGACTTTGACGAACGCTGCGCCCACCAAACGAAGGCGCGGGACGCATCGGAAGCTCTAGTGGCGGGCAACTACGAACTAGTCCTCGTCTTGACGGACGACCTTCTCAAGGAATGCCCCGTCGATGCTGACTTCCATCTCTGGCGTGGCGCGGCTCTGTTTTCAATCGGTCGCGACTCCGAAGGCGAACTCCACAAACGTTGGTACTTGGGACTCATTCAATCAATCCTTGATTCTGGGGACGGAACGTCGGCCGAATCCGCGTACGTAACGATTTCGACTGGCGAAGAGTATTCCACGCTCTCCTATTTACGTCTTACGCCCCAGCAACAGTTTCTCGTCGAAGGGCCGCCGATGGTGGACGCAATCTCAGTAGAAGATGAGTCCGGTGAGCAATCAACGGTCTATTTCAATCCCGCGCTGCATTTTCTCCGCCTTGCCGAGTCGCTCCAATAGCTAAGCCCTGGCCCCGCCGTATAACCAGCCCCTGAACCAGACGGGCCGTTTGACCAGCTCTGATCGACTTCCGTGCTGTCTGGCGTCGAAGCGATATCCTCTCGAAGAACCTTCAACCGGCGATGCCCGCAGGTTATGGGCAAATCCGTTATGCGGCAGCTCTGATGTGCCATGACCGACGACGCAGAACGCCAATACAACCTTCTTAGTCACGCGAATGAGCTGTGGATCGCGCCCGAGATCGAGCGCCGAAAGGCCATCGGTGAACCTCTGCTCGATCCACTTCACGCCTTTCAAGTAATTTTGAATGTCGATGCGCCTACCGAGGTTCGATTCAATGGTGAGATCCAGGGGATTCTCGAAGGCCGGGTAACCCGAGCGGTAACGGCCGGCGAGCAGATAATGGCCGGGGACCTTTCCGAGGTTACCGGATTCGACCTGGGTGACGAAGATCCTAATGCCGGTCACTTGACGGCGCTTCTTCTGGGAGAGAAATGGTGGCTGTCGTTCGACTTCCGCTACAACGCCGCTCGAATTAATGACTATTTCAAGATCGCGCGGCAGTTCCTCGACGTTGCGAAATTCGCGATCGAATCTGGACGTCGAAATGCGGGAATCTCCAATCTGTATGAAGCGACGGAACTTCTCGCGAAGTGCTTCCTACTTGTTCGACCTGAGAAAGAGCTTCTTAAGCCTCGGTCCCACAAGCTAATCGCGACTCGTCTCAACCGAGAAGCCAAATTCGGGAACGTTGACTCAGAACACTCAAAGCTGCTGAATGAGCTGGCGCGGCTCCGACCCAAAGCGCGATACGAACTTGACCACGATACGATCAACCGAGCAGACGCAGAGGGCCTTCTGGCACGAGTGGAAGCCTTCTATCTTGAAGTTGAGGAACGTCGTCCGAAGCGTTCAGCCTCAGACCTCGCCGCTGTATAACAATCTACTACACCAGACGAAAACTGGCCGAGTCGGTCTCGGATTCCGCCGCCCACGTTCCTCCTGTCCTTTGGACTAAGGCGGTGGGCGGCTCATGCCATCTGGCGACGACCTTCTGGTATACTGACGGTCCTCGTCGGCGATTTTCGCAGGTGAGTAGAGAATCCGTTAGATGCTCTATTCGTCGTCAAGCCCCTAACGCATAAAACTTCTCCCCATCGAAGTCTCGATCGTGCTTCAGCATTCCGTAGATCGCATGGAGTAGTTTTCGCATGACGGCCACGTTGGTCTGCATCTTGGTCCTTCCTTTCCCGAGGAGCTTCTGGTAGAAGGCCGTCACGTGTGGCTCGTGCTGTGCAGCGACCAGGGCGGGTAGGAAGAGCGCTCGGCGCAGGTGCACGTTTCCTCGGCGGCTGATTCGAGAGGGTTTGTTCACCGA
>DRKE01000173.1 GCA_011051925.1 Deltaproteobacteria bacterium | reverse complement strand
CCTGTCGGATCGGCGTGACGTTCGGTGCGTCGACCATGGCGCGTTCGCGTTCGATCTCCGCATGCGGATCCGGAACCCGTCGTCGGGGTTCTGGCGGCGTTCGCCGGACCTCGGCGCTGTCGAGGCCCGTGGCGATGACCGTGACGCGCAATTCGTCCTCGCCGAGGGTCTCGTCGATGACGGCGCCGACGATGATGTTCGCATCCTCGTGGGCCGCTTCGTGGACCAGCGAAGAGGCTTCGTTGACCTCGAAGAGCGTCATCTCGGATCCGCCCGTGATGTTGATCAGGACGCCGCGGGCGCCCTCGATCGAGAGATCCTCGAGGAGCGGGCTCGAGATGGCCGCACTGGCCGCATCGATGGCCCGGGTTTCGCCGTGCCCGATCCCGGTTCCCATCAGCGCGACACCCGCCTCGTTCATCACCGTCCGAACGTCGGCGAAGTCGAGGTTGATGAGGCCATGGATCGTGATCAGGTCCGAGATCCCGCGGACTGCGTTCAGCAGGACCTGGTCGGCGATCGAGAACGCGTCGCGAACCGCGGTGCCTTTTCCGGCGAGCGCGAGGAGGCGCTGGTTCGGAATCGTGATCAGCGTATCGACGACGCCATGGAGTTCATCGATGCCGTGGCCCGCGTGCTTCATGCGGACCCGTCCCTCGAAGGGGAAGGGCTTCGTGACGACACCGACCGTGAGCGCGCCGACTTCGCGCGCGACTTCGGCGACGATCGGAGCCGCGCCGGTTCCCGTACCGCCCCCCATGCCGGCGGTGACGAAGACCATGTCCGATCCTTCGAGCAGCTCCCGCAGGCGGTCGCGCGCTTCGAGCGCCGACGCGCGGCCCCGGTCGGGATTCGCGCCGCAACCGAGACCGCGGGTGATCTCGGCACCGAGCTGGACCTTGACCGGCGCCTTGTTGTGGGCGAGGGCCTGGGCATCGGTGTTGGCGGCGATGAACTCGACGCCGCCGAGACCCGACTCGATCATCGTGTTCAGCGCGTTGCCGCCGCCTCCGCCCACGCCGATGACCTTGATCGAGGCCTGTTGATGCGAAGCGCCCTCGAATTCGAGCAGCTCCTGGCCGTCTTCCGGACCGAGTTCGAGCAGGTCGACCGACTCGTTCGATCCGTCATCGTTCCGGTTGTTCTTGTCGTCGCCGTCAAGACGATCGTTCTTCTTCCTGGCCATGCTTTCACCCCCCGACGATGCTTGGCAGCAACGCCGAATGTAACACGATTTATTTCTTTTTGTGCCCTTTTTGGCTGGTTCCGGTTTTTCGGTTCCCGCCGCTCGACCGCATTCCGGCCGAGCGATGTGTCTCCGACGTCGGGTCAATCGAACTCCGCGTAGAACCAGTCCCGCATCCGCTGTTTGACGCGTCCGAAGATCGACTCGTCGCGGATCCGGAAGCGGCTGCCGCGGACCGAGCGCTCCTGATTCAGCCCGAAGATGACCAGCCCGACGCCGGTCGAGTACATGGGGCTTCGGACCACGTCCTGGAGTCCGCCGATCGAGGCCGGCAATCCCTGACGCACCGGCGCTTCGAAGATCTCCTCGGCGAGTTCCGTGATCCCCGAAAGCGCGGAGGCACCTCCGGTCAGCACCACGCCCGACGGAATCCGATCGATCAACTCGGATCGCAGCAGTTCCTGGCGTGCGAGACTGAGGATCTCCTCGACCCGGGGCTCGATGATCTCGCAGAGGATTTTCCTCGAGATTTCACGGGGTTTGCGCCCTCCGACCGATGGGACGCTGATGATGTCGTCCGA
Source organism: Deltaproteobacteria bacterium (assembly GCA_011051925.1). Taxonomy (GTDB): domain Bacteria; phylum Myxococcota_A; class UBA9160; order UBA9160; family UBA4427; genus UBA4427. The sequence goes on along the minus strand of DRKE01000173.1, from coordinate 8,895 downwards.
TCCCAGGTAGCGTCCCGAAGCGACCCCGAACTTCTTCTTGATCCGCTCGGCTTCGTCGAAGGGCGTACGCAGACCGACGGCGATGTCGTTCGACAGATGGTATCCGCCCAGCCCCAGGACCGACGTGTTCTTGATCGAACCGTCCGAGAAGACCGCGATGTCGGTCGTGCCGCCACCGATGTCGATCATGCAGACGCCGAGTTCGCGTTCGTCGTCCGCCAGCACGGCCGCCGCCGAGGCCAGGGGCTCGAGCACGATGTCGATCACGTTGAGGCCGGCCTTGTTGCAGCATTTCACGATGTTCTGGGCACTGGTCACCGCCGCCGTCACGATGTGGATCTTGGCCTCGAGCCGCACGCCGCTCATGCCGAGCGGCTCGCGGATGCCATCCTGGTCATCGATGACGAATTCCTGGGGAATCACGTGGATCACCTCGCGATCCATGGGAATGGCGACCGCCTTGGCCGCGTCGATCACGCGTTTCACATCGCCCTCGCGAACTTCGCGATCCTTGACGGCGACCACGCCATGGGAATTGAAGGCACGGATATGGCCTCCGGCGATGCCGGCATAGACCGACGTGATCTCACAATCGGCCATCAGCTCCGCCTCTTCGACCGCATGCTTGATCGAAGCGACGGTGGCGTCGATGTCGACGACGACGCCCTTTCGAAGGCCGCGACTGGGATGGGTCCCGATCCCGACGATGTCGATCCCGTTCTCCGTCTCCTCCGCGACCACTGCGCAGATCTTGGTCGTCCCGATATCGAGGCCGACCACGACTTCGTCCTTCCTGGACATGTTGTTCCCCCCTCTTCCTCGTGCGAGGAAGCAAGAGCCTCCATCCGGAGACCCCCGGTTTGGACAGCTGGACACATCCGTGCCTCGCCGCCGCTTTTGACCCGCCCCTACCCAGAGGCGGATCCGGTCCGCAGGACCGCTCGGTCCGCGTACCGGAGATCGATCCAACGAGCGTCTTCGCGCTGGACTTCCGCGCTCTCGAGGAGCGCGGCCAGCCGCGCGATGCGCTGGTCGAAGAAATCGTGTCCGAGAAGGACGTGTGGACCCTCCTCGCCGAGATCGAGCACGTAGCCAAAGGGATCCTGGGCCGTCCCGGCGTCGAGGCCTTCGCGTCCGGCTCCCGGCCCCCCCGCGCGGTCGTTCGGCAGCCGCAGGGTCAGGCGGCTCGGGTCGGCGGCGAGACTCGCATGGCGATCGATCTCCCGCAGGATCCGCAGGGCCGGTGGGGGCAGGGCGACGAGGCCCCTTCGAGCGCCTTCGACGCGGGGCAGCGGGCCGCCGCGTTCGATCGCTCCGGGGAAGCGCGTCCCGTTCTGGTCGACGAGTTCGACGGGGCTCGATGGATCGCTCTGCCATCGCGCGATGGCCTTCTTCTCGACGACCGAAAGGACGAGGGTGCCGGTCGGAAGAAGCAGGGCGCGGGCCGATTCGATCCAGGGCTCCCTTTCGATCGCGATCGTGAGGGCCTCGGGATCGATCTGGGAGAGGGGGGTGCCGAGCGAGATCCCCGCGCTCTCGACGATGGCTCGGGCCGGGAGCGTTTCCGCTCCCTGGACGACGACACGCCTGAGTCCGGCTCGGTCCGGCAGGACCCGACTGGTCACGAAGCGGACACTCGTCGCGCCGAGGACGATCGCGGCCACGAAGGCCAGCCACGCCGACCATGCGCCGGTGCGTGCATGACGTTCCGCTTGTCCAGCCCGGCGCCGGGCGTTCTCCAGGCGTCTTCGCTCCTGTTGCCTCTTGCGGGCGAGGTGATCCCGGGCTCTTTTCGCGCGTGCGGCGGCCTCGAGCGTCCCGGTCGAAGAGAAGGGGCCGGAGTGCCTGTCGGTTCCGCGGGTCCTGTGCCAGAAGCTCATGATGCGTTGCCTCCTGCGATTCCACACGCCTCCTCGAAAGAGGCCGTTCGGGCCGGGGTGCCCAGCAGTTTCACTTCGGTCTCGAGGACGATGCCCGTCTCGTCGGCGACCGCGCGTCGCGCCCGGTCGATCAATCGCAGGACATCCGAGGCGGTCGCTCCGCCATGGTTGACGATGAAGTTCGCGTGCACCGGCGAGATCTGTGCGGCGCCTTCGCGGAGGCCCTTCAGGCCCGCCGCTTCGATCAGGCGGCCTGCGTGATCACCCGGCGGATTCCGGAAGACCGAACCGCAGCTGGGGATGTCGATCGGCTGGGTGGCCCGTCGGGACTCGAGCAACCGGTCGATCTCCTCCCGGATGCGGGCGCGGTCGCCGGGTGTGACGCGAAGGCGGGCGGCGACGAGGATCGAGCCGGGCTCGAGCCCGTGAAGGGCCCGGTAACGGAAATCGAGTCGGTCGCGTGGGAGGGTCGGAAGGGCCATGCCGCGCCGATCGAGGAGGTCGATCTCGTGGACGACATCCTTCATCTCCCGGACCCCGATGCCCGCGTTCATCGCCAGCCAGCCTCCCAGGGTGCCGGGGATCCCGGCGGCGAACTCGAGGCCGCTGAGAGCGTGGTCGACACAGAATCGCGTGATCGTCGCGTGGGAAGCGCCGGCTTCGACCGCGATCAGATCCTGTCCCCGGCGTTCGACTTCGCGGAGCTTCTTGAGTCGGAGGACGAGGCCCCGGATGCCGCCCTCCCGGATCAGCACGTTGAATCCGGCGCCCAGGACCGTGGTCGGGATCGAATGGGCATCGCAGATCGCGAGGGTGGCGGCCAGCTCGTCGCGATCCGCCGGAGTCGCGATCGCATCGGCGGGGCCGCCGATCCGGAGCGAGGTGTGGCGCGCCAGGGGCGCGTCGAATTCGATCCGATCGTCGAGGTGTGATTCGAGGGCCAATCGGGCCGCGGCATCGATCATGAGTGTCCCCCCGGAGATCCCTCGAGGGCCGCGAGGAGTTCGGGGCCCAGCCCCGCGACATCCCCCGCTCCGAGTGTCAGGACGAGATCGCCCGACTCGAATCGAGCGGGCCAGGTTCGGAGGATCTCGTCGAGGGAATGGCCGAAATGCACGTCCGGGTGGCCGGCTTCTCGAATCGTGGCGGCCAGCTTCTCGGCGTCGATGCCCTCGATCGGGTCTTCGCTCGCCGGGTAGATGTCGCTCAGGATGACCCGGTCTGCGGTCTCGAAGGCCGTCCCGAAATCTTCCCAGCAATCGCGGGTGCGGGTATAGCGATGGGGCTGGAAGATCGCCGTGATCGGGCCCGGATGGACACTGCGCGCCGCGGCCAGGGTGGCCCGGATCTCGGCGGGATGATGGGCATAGTCGTCGATGACCTCGACGCCGCGGGCGGCGCCCTTCCGTTCGAATCGGCGTGATACGCCGCGGAACGTGGCGAGTGCTGCTGCCAGGAGGGTCGGGGAGATGCCTTTCTCGAGACCGACCGCGATCGCTGCCAGCGCGTTCAGTATGTTGTGCCTTCCGGGCATGGGGAGTTCGAACTCGAACGTGTCTCCGGCATGAAGGCGGACGCGGCAGCGCTGGCCGCCGGGGGTGGACTCGATCGTTTCGGCCCGGATCTCCGTATCGGGACCGGTTCCGAAGCGGATCTGTCGCGCCTTGATGCGGGGTGCGATCTCGCTGATTCCGGGATGGTCGATTCCGAGAATCGCCGCGCCGTGGGGCGGGACGGAGTCGGCGAATTCGACGAAGGCGTCGAGCAGGCGTGCCCGGGTGCCATGGTGGTCGAGATGCTCGGGATCCGCGTTCGTGACGATGGCGAGGGTCGGTCGCGTCAGCAGGAACGACCCGTCGCTCTCGTCGACCTCGGCCACGAGCAGCTCCCCCCGACCCGGAATCAGGGGACTCGCCGACCCATCGGGTCGGGGAACCCGACCTCCGATCAGGGCCGTCGGATCGAGGCCCGCGAAATCGAGCAGATGCGCGGTCATGGCGGTCGTGGTCGTCTTGCCGTGGGAACCGGCGATGGCGATCCCGTCCTTCGTCCGCATGATCTCCGCGAGCAACGCGCCCCGGCCGACGATCGGGATCCCCTTCTTCCGGGCGGCTACCAGTTCGGGATTGTCGTCGGGGATCGCCGAGGAGCGGATGACCGCTTCGGCCTTGCCGAGAAGGCGCGGGTCGTGCCCGAGCCCGACCGGAATGCCGAGGCTGCGCAGTCGTTCGACCGTCGCACCCGCCATGAGGTCCGATCCCGAGATCCCGACGCCCTGGCCGTGAAGGAGTTCGGCGAGGGCGGCCATGCCGATCCCGCCGATGCCCACGAAGTGGAGACGGCTCAGTCGTTGCTGCATGACGGAGCCTCCTCGGGGGTCGCTACGGGTCCGGCGGAACGGGGATCGAGATCGGTTCGGCAATGTTCGACGATCGCGTTGGCCGCGTCCGGACGTGCCAGACGGGCGGCCGCTTCCCGCATCAGTACGAGGCGGCCCGGGGAGGCGATCAATTCGGCGATGGCCTGGGCGAGGGCCGTCGGATCGAGGGGCCGCGGATCCAGGCAGCGTGCCGCACCGGCTTCTTCGAGAGCCCTGGCATTGGCGGTCTGATGGTCGTCCGCGGCGAAGGGGTAGGGCACCAGGAGCGCGGGCATGCCCGCGAGGGCGAGCTCGGCGATGGTGAGTGCGCCGGCCCGGCAGATCGCGAGATCGGCCCAGGCATAGCGACCGGGCATGTCTCTTTCGAAGGCGGTGATCTCGGCCGGAATGCCGAGTTCGGCATAACGCTTCGCGACGGATTCGCGGTCCGCCTCTCCGGTCTGGTGGAAGACTTCGACGGCGTTCCGCGCGAGTCGCGAGAGGGCCTCGGGCACGACTTCGTTCAGCTGCCGCGATCCCTGACTGCCTCCGAAGACCAGGATGCGGAGGGGACTCCCCGGCAGCTCCGTCTTCCGTTCCCCGGCAAAGGCCCGACGCAGGGCCCGTCGGAGCGGGACACCGAGACACACGCTCCTCGTGCCGCTGGGCAGCGCGTCGCGGGTCGCCTCGAATCCCACGAAAACGATCCGTGCGAGACGGGCCGTCAATCGGTTCACGCGTCCGGGAATCGCGTTCGGCTCGACCAGGAAGAGAGGGCATCGCGCCATCCAGGCCGCCAGGGCCGTGGGCATCGCCGCATAGCCTCCGACGGAGAGAACGGCATCCGCCCGGAATCGGCGCAGGATCCCTCGCGCGGTGCCGACGCTGCGGAGGATCGACACGCCGCCCCGCAACCGGCCCGGGAGGTTTCGGCCCATGAACTGTTCGCTGGGCATGAGCTCGAGCCGGAACCCCGCCTCGGGGACGAGCCGGGACTCGAGACCGTGGGAGGAGCCCACGAAGAGGATCTCGTCCCCGCGTTCGGCGATGGCTTCGCCGAGTGCGAGGGCGGGCGTGACGTGTCCACCCGTTCCGCCGCCCGCGATGATCCAGCGTTTCGTCATCGCGCCTCCCTGCCCGCTTCGGAGCCCGGATGTCCGCTCGTCGGAGCCGGGTAGCGGCGTGCGATGCCGAGCAGGATGCCGAGTGCGAGGCAGCTCACGACCAGCGAGGTCCGACCGTAGGAGAGGAAGGGAAGGGTGAGACCCTTGGTCGGAACGAGTCCCATCACGACTGCGGCGTTCAGGAAGGCCGGAATCGTGAGGAGTGAAACCATCCCGAAGGCGCAGAGCATGTCGAAGCGGTCTCGCGAACGGCGGGCGACCCGCGTACCCGCGGCCCAGAGGGCGGCGAACGCTCCCAGGACGAAGAGGACACCGACGAGACCGAGTTCCTCGGCGATCAATGCGAGGACGAAATCCGTGTGGACCTCGGGCAGGTAGTCGAGCTTCTGTCGTCCGTTGCCGAGTCCCTGCCCGAGCAGTCCACCCTGCCCGAAGGCGACATAGGATTGGACGAGTTGCCATCCGGCACCCCGCGCTTCACGGAAGGGGTCGAGGAACCCCATGACGCGTCGCCAGGCGTAGTCGTTCGTCGCGACGTAGACGGCAACGAGGGCCACGCCCGCGGCGCCGGGCAGCACGAAGCGGGGCCAGGGCGTTCCCGCGATGAAGAGGAGGATCGCCGAGAGCGCGACCAGGACGACGGCATTGCCGAGATCCGGTTGCAGCAACAGCAGTCCCGCCGGAAGCAGCGCGATGCCCGCCGCTTCGACGGAGCGGCGCGTCGAGAGTTCGCGGCGGTCGTCCTTCCGGGAGAGCCATGCCGCGACGGCCATCAGGGTCGCGAGCTTGGCGATCTCCCCGGGTTGGAAGCGGATGCCCGAACCCGGAACCTCGATCCAGCGTCGCGCGCCGTTGACCTCGACGCCGAAGAGGAACGTGAGGCCGAGGAGGACCACGCCGAGCAGCCAGATGGGAAGGGCGAGGCGTCGAAGCGCACCGGGGGGTGCGGCATAGGCGACCGATCCGGCGGCAATCCCCATCGCGAGTCCGACCAGATGGTCGAAGAAGAGGGGGGGAAATCGGCTGTCGAGGGCGAGCGCGGCAGTCGCGCTGTAACTCATCACGACGCCCATCGCGACGAGAAGCGCCGTCGCGATCGCGATGCCCGAGTTGATCCCGCCGCCCTCGGAAGGCTTCGACGCCGAAGTCATCGCATTCCCCCCGTGGCTTCGAGTGCGCGAACCGCGCTCTGGAAGCGCCGTCCGCGGTCCTCGAAATTCTCGAACTGGTCGAAGCTCGCGCAGGCGGGCGCGAGCAGGACACTCTCTCCCGCGTGAGCCGATCCGGCTGCGCGTTCGACGGCCTTTTCGAGATCACCGACCCGTTCGACGGGAATGCGGCCCTCGAGCGCGTCGGCGAATTCGTCCGCCGCTTCGCCGATCAGGAAGGCCCGCCGGACCCGGGCGGCGGCGCAGTCGGCGAGACGGGACAGATCGCCTCCCTTGTGCCTTCCGCCGGCGATCCAGAGGATCGGCCCCTCGACGGACTCGAGCGCCCGGATCGCGGCCCCGACGTTCGTGGCTTTCGAATCGTCGATGAATCGGATCCCCGCGATCTCGCCGACGGATTCGCTTCGGTGCGGCAACCCCTCGAAATCCGCGAGGGCCGTCGTCGCGATCCGCAGATCCACATCGAGGGTCGCGACGGCGAGCAATGCCGCGAGCAGGTTGTCGTCCTGTCCCGACCCGCCGAATCGGCCCTCGAGAAGGCGAACGGTTTCCCGTCTTCCCTGCCGGCGGACGATCGCGTTCCGTCCGTCGAGCCAGGCGCCCGCCTCGACGGCATGGCGACGTCGGAACTCGAGCCGCTCCACGGAACCCGGAAGGCCGAGATCGCGGATGCGGGCATCGTCTCCGTTCAGGATGGCGGAATCTCCCGCACCCTGACGCGCGAAGATTCGCGCCTTGGTCGCGAGATAGCCTTCGAGATCCCCATGCCGATCGAGATGGTCCGGGCTGAGATTCAAGAAAAGGGCGGTCCGAGGCCGGAACGCGTCGACGCTTTCCAGCTGGAAGGACGAAACCTCGAGAATCGCGATGTCGAGGGGCTGCCCCACGAGTTCGAGCGCCGGCACGCCGAGATTGCCCGCGGCCCGCGCCCGCAGCCCCGCGGCCTGCGCCATCGCTTCGATCAGGCGGACGACCGTCGATTTCCCGTTCGTGCCGGTCACGGCGAGGATCGGGATCGGCAGGGCCCGGTAGCAGAGTTCGATGTCCCCCCAGACCCGGCGGGCGCGTCCGGCCCAGCGGTCCGCCGGGATGCCGGGGCTCGGCACGACGAGATCGAAGTCGCCGAGTTCGGGGAAGGGGGCGCCGAGACGGAGTTCGATCGACGCGGGCAGGGCGTCCAGCCCGGGAATCGATTCCCGGGCGCGCTCGTCGGCCGCGACGACGCGTGCGCCCCGCGACGCACAGAATCGCGCCGCGGAGTGTCCGGACACTCCCAGTCCCAGCACGAGGACGCTCCGCCCCTCGAACTCCATTCTCCGACTCTCCGACACCGCGCCGGGCGCGGCCTTTTCAGCGCAGCTTCAGCGACGAAAGCGCCACCAGCCCCAGGATGATCGAGATGATCCAGAAGCGGACGACGATCTTCTGTTCGGGCCAGCCGAGCTGCTCGAAATGATGGTGGATGGGCGCCATGCGAAAGACGCGCTTCCCCGTCAACTTGAATCCGATGACCTGGATGATCACCGAAAGCGTTTCGATCACGAAGATGCCGCCGACGACCGCGAGCAGGATCTCCTGACGGATCAGGACGGCGATCGTTCCCAGCGCACCCCCGAGAGCGAGCGATCCGACGTCGCCCATGAAGAGCTCGGCCGGAGACGCGTTGAACCAGAGGAAGCCGAGTCCTCCGCCGACGAGTGCGCCGCAGAAGATCGCGAGCTGTCCCGCGCCGGGCACGTTCTTGATCTGGAGATACTCGGCGATGCCCGCGTGTCCCGCGGCATACGAAAGCAGCAGGAAGGTCCCCGCCGAAATCATCACGGGTCCGATCGCGAGCCCGTCGAGCCCGTCGGTCAGATTGACGCCGTTCGAGGCCGCGACGATGATGAACGTCGCGAGGGGAACGTAGAACCAACCGAGATTGGGCGTGAAATTCTTGAAGAAGGGGACGGCGAGCTCCTGGTCGAAGGCCGGGTTCGTATAGATCGCGACCGCGACGCCGAAGGCGAGAATCACCTGCCAGAGGAGCTTGGTCCTGGCGGAAATGCCGTCGCTGTTCCGGCGCACGACCTTCTGGTAGTCGTCGATGAATCCGAGGATTCCGTAGCCGGTCGTCAGCCCGATCACGATCCAGACGAGCGAATTCGTGAGGTCGGCCCACAGCAGGACGGAGAGGATCGTCGAGAGGAGGATCAGCAATCCCCCCATCGTCGGCGTTCCCGCCTTGGCCGCATGATCCGGACCGATTTCGCGGATCGGCTGGCCGACGCGGAGGGCGCCCAGGCGTCGGATCAGCCAGGGGCCGACGATGAAGGAGATGAAGAGTGCCGTGAGCGTGGCTGCCGCGGTCCGGAAGGTGATGT
>DRKE01000172.1 GCA_011051925.1 Deltaproteobacteria bacterium | reverse complement strand
CGGATCACGCTCCGGATCACCTCGCCCTCGTGCATCAGCTCGAAGGCCTGATTGATGTCCGCGAGGGGCATCGTCCGCGAAACCATCTCGTCGAGCTTCACGCGGCCCTTCATGTAGCGGTCGACGAGACCGGGAAGCTGGGTCCGGCCCTTCGTTCCGCCGAAGGCCGTGCCGCGCCAGACGCGGCCCGTCACGAGCAGGAAGGGCCGCGCGTGGATCTCCTGGCCCGCGCCGGCCACGCCGATGATGATCGATTCGCCCCAGCCCTTGTGGGCCATCCGCAGGGCGGCCCCCATCGTCTCGACGTTGCCAATACACTCGAACGAGTAGTCGACCCCGCCATCGGTCATCTCGATGACGTGTTCATCGATCTCTCCGACCTCTCGTGGATCGACACAGTCGGTCGCCCCGAATTGCACGGCCAGCTCGAATTTTTTCGGGTTCGTGTCGATGGCGATGATGCGATCCGCCCCGGCCATGACGGCGCCCTGGACGACCGAGAGCCCGATCCCGCCGAGCCCGATGACGGCCACGGTCGAACCGGGCTCGACCTTCGCGGTATTCAGCACGGCGCCAATGCCCGTCGTGACACCGCAACCGAGCAGGCAGACCTTGTCGAGGGGCGCATCCTTGCGGACCTTCGCGAGGGCGATCTCGGGAACGATGGTCGCCTTCGCGAAGGTCGAGGTGCCCATGTAGTGATGCACCATCTGGCCCCGCCAGCGGATCCGGCTCGTCCCGTCGGGCATCAGCCCCCGCCCCTGGGTCTCACGAATCGCACCACAGAGATTCGTCTTCCCCGACAGGCAGAACCTGCATTCCCGACATTCCGGCGTGTAGAGGGGGATCACGTGATCCCCCACGGAGAGCGAGCGGACGCCGGGCCCCACCTCTTCCACCACGCCCGCGCCTTCATGTCCCAGGACGGCCGGAAAGAGTCCTTCCGGATCGTCCCCGCTGAGCGTGAACGCGTCGGTATGGCAGACACCCGTCGCCGCCAGACGCACGAGACACTCGCCTTCCTTCGGCCCTTCGAGCTCGATCTCGTCGATCTCGAGGGGCTTGCCGGCTTCGACCGCGATCGCTGCTTCGACCTTCATGAGTTCCTCCTCCTCGCTTCCCTGTTCGATCCGTTCCCGGCGTTCTCCGGGTTCATCCGTCTTCCAGGGCGGCCATCGCCGCTCGTTCGGCCTCGACGATCTCGCGCAGGATCCGGCGGTCGTTCATCCCGTCGAGGAAGGCGGCGATTCCGGGCCAGGTCTTCGCGTCGAGATCGAAGCCCGCGTGCTCGAGATTGACGAAAGGTGCCCAGATCGAGAGCGTCGCGATGGTGACCGGGGCGTCGCGGGTGATCCCGAAGGCCTCGATGAAGAGCGTCTCGATCTGGTCGAAGACCGGCGGCAGGATCTCTTCGGTCTGGCGCCGGATGATGGCTTCGTCCGGGGATTGCCTGAAGAAGCGTCCGCGGACGATGCGCTGGAAGAAGACGGGCTCGACCGACTCGACGAGTCGGGTATCGGCGTATTCCTCCCAGAAGAGTGCGTCCGCGAAGGCCCTCGGTTCGGATGGGTAGAACGCTGGTCGGGGCTCGACGCGTTCGAGATAGGCGCAGATCACGGACGAGTCCGGCAGGGTCCAGCCGTCCTCCTCCTCCCAGACGGGAATCTTGGAAAGCGGCGACTTCGCCAGGAACTCCGGATCCATCGCTCCGGGCATGACGTTCACGAGATCGTAGGCGATCCCCTTGATCGCCAGGACCGCTCGGACCTTTCGCACATAGGGAGAAAGGCTCACGCCATGCAGGATTCCCCGCGTGCCGCCCCCCGCCATGCCTACTTGTCACCACAGTTTCGTGCGAGCGAGAAGACGATCAGCGCGATCACCCAGACGAGACCACCGAGGGAGCGCACCAGGCTTCGAGCCACCGAGGGTGGTTCGTCGTCCATCTCGATCTCACGATCCGATCCGTCGAATTCCATCGGATCGGGTCCCGACCCGGAATCCCATTCGAGCAGGCCCGATGACCCGTCGTCCTGCGCGGAACCGACCGTCTCGACCCGTCCGAGCGTTCGCGGCCGGTTCGAAGGAACGGTGCGGCCACCGCAATGGACACAGCGCTTCGTTCCGATCGGAAAGGTCACGTCGCAACGAGGACAACGGACCTCGAACGGTGTCTGGTCGGATTCGAGTGTCGGTGTCTTCATGTCAATGGACCCCGGTCGTCGAGATCAGGGTCGCCGGATCGATCTTCATCTTCCGCAGCACGTGTTCCCACATCTCCTCGACGGGAACGTCGAAGATCACCTCGGGTGAGAAGGGCGCCACGACCCATGCCCCCTGCGCGAGTTCCGCCTCGAGCTGGCCGGCGCCCCAGCCCGCGTAGCCGAGAAAGATGCGCAGGTCGTGGGGCGGCCGCTCGGCGAGCTGGCGGAAGACGTGCATCGAGCCCGCAAAACACAGCTCGCCGGCCAGCCGCGAGACCTGCTCCTCGTCGATGGCCGTGTCGAGATCGTCCTGATAGAGGAGCCAGCCCGTATTCGGCTCGACCGGCCCTCCCCAACCCACCTCCCCGGCGGTCGGCCCGTTCCACGTGAAATCGAGGCTCTCGCAGAGCTCGCGAGCCGACAGCTCCATGTCGCGATTCAGGACGAGACCGAAGGTCGAATCCTCGTCGTGATGCACGACGAGCACGACCGCGCGACGGAAATTCGGGTCGGCGAGTTGTGGCATGGCCACCAGAAGCGAGGAGCAGAGTTCGGATCGGGACACATTCCGTACGGTAGCAGCCGGAAGCCGCCGGGACCGGAATCCGGCCCGAAGATGGGCCTTCAGGGACCCGGGGATCCGGACGATTGATCGGGGTGGAGGCCCGGCGTCGGAAGCAACCCGGGACCCGCCAGGACGAGCGAGGAGACGGCGATGTCGACGACCCCGGCGAGCCCGACGGAAACGTCGGCGAACGAAACCGGCAGCGGAGCCGACCGACCGGGCATCCTGCTCGTCGATGATGGTGAACTCGACGCCGTCGCGCGGGTTCTCGAATCCCAGGGCCTGGCCTTCGAGCGGCTTCGTGGCGGAAGGATCCCCGCCGAAGTCGCCCCACCACGAGACCTGCTGATCGTGACACCGCGGCGCGTGGAGCGCGTCCGCCGGGGCAGCCCCGAAGACGCACGTCCGGGCCGCCCACTCCGGATCATCGCCGTCACGGAGGATTCGCCGGCCTTGCGGCGACGCCTGCGGCGCAATGGGCTGCACCTGCTGGTCCGCCTGCCCGCCGATCCGGAGATCTGGCGATTGCTCGTCGCCCGCGCGCTCTACGAAGGCGATGAGCGCCGGGAGGACGCCCGGATCGCCGTGGGATCGCCCGTCTCGGTCACACCCGATCGGCGCGGAAGAAAGACACCCGCCCCGGCGTCGACCGCGACGCTCGTCGACATCTCGAATCGGGGCTGCCGTCTCCGGACCCGGGAGGCCTTCTCCGAGGGAGACGCGATCGTCTTCAGCCTTTCCGCAGGGTGCCTCGATGCCTCCGAGGACGGACCGGACGACGGAAGCCTGACCCTGCATGGACGGGTCCGGCGGATCGCGATCGAAACCGATCCGGCCGACGCGGACGAGCCCCCCCTGCGGACCCTGGCGGTCCTCTTCGATCCCGACATGTCCCGGAAGAATCGGAATCGCCTCACGAGCATCATCAATCGTTGGGCAGCGGGACCGGTGGCCCTCGGACCCGCAACGGATCCGGTCGCCCCCGCGATCCCGCCCTGCCAGCTCCCTTCCCTTCCCGACCTCACCCTGGATGACGAAACCGATCCGCCCGTCCCGGCCCGGACGCGAACGGAGGTCCGGATCGGCGACATGCCGGAAGGATCCCGGAAGGAAAGACGCAGCGAACCGAGGGGCCATTTCGAATCCGCCATCCTGGCCCACGGCGAGAAGGGTCCGACCGTGCTGATCGGCCGCGACCTTTCGGCCCGGGGCATGCGGATCGAGCGCGTCGGCGCCTTCCGGCAGGGAGATCGCTTCCGACTGGCGCTCCATGGCCCGGGCGTGGGCGAGCCGTTCATCGTGCATGCCGAGATCATCCGCGACGACGGACCCGAGGGATTCGCCCTGCTCTTCGACCGGCTCGATCGGCCGACCGCGGACGCGCTCGAGAAACTCGTCGCCTGCCTGCCGGACGTCGAAAGCCTGGAAGACGGAGAGATCAAGGGAATGGGCGCCGTCCTCTTCGAGATCATGTCGGAATCGGATTAGCGCGGGCCGGCGTCGCCTGCGGGATTTGATTCCCGGCCACGGTTTGCGAACATGGGGAGTCACCGAGGAGAAACCCCATTGAGCGACGAATCCAATCCGCTCGGCGATATCCGCGTCGACATCGACAATCTCTACCGCGAAGACACCTTCACCGATCTCAAGGTCGCCTCGATCCGGCGGCTCACCCCGATCAAGGCCGACGGCAGCGATGACCCGTCGCGGCCGGTCATGTTCGTGGGCGAGACGACCCTGATGTCGGCACGCGGCCCCCTGCCGATCAATTGCCCGATCGAGGCATCGACCCTCGCGGAAGCCCTCGACGCGTTTCCCCAGGCCATCCAGGATGCCGTCGAACGCCTGATGGAAGAAGCTCGGGAGATGCAACGCCAGGAAGCCAGTCGGATCGTCGTCCCCGGTCAGGGCGGCCCGGTCGGCGGAGGTCCGCTCGGTGGCCCTCCGGGCGGCGGCCGGATCATCGGCTGAGGCCGAGCTTCCAGCGCGAGCGCGCGTCGAAGTCGAAGACGGAACGGAGCCGAAAATGCAGGACGGGGCCGGGCAGATGCCCGACCCCGTCGCTTGTTCATGCGTCCAGTCCGGATCTAGAAGACCGACTGACCGTGACCGGCGACACAGGGACCGACCGTGTCCCGCTCGGTCTGCGTCGCGGGGTTCACGCCACCGGCGATACCCGTGGCGACACACTGTCCGATCGGCATGCCGACCACGCCACCCGGGATCGTCTTCACGTAGCCCCAGGCCTGGAGAACGCCGTCACCATCGATGTCCGCCTGACCCTGGATCGAGTAGGCCGCGGGAGCCGCCTGGGCCACCGTGCTGTACGAGAAGAAGACCGAACCCTCGGGCGCCCATCCGAGCAGGTCGAAGTCGATGCCGGGGGTGTTCAGGAAGGGGGTCTTCGTCGTGCCGACGCTCGCAACGAGCGGATTCTCCGTCGCCGTCGCCACGTAGGCACCGAACTCGGCGAGGTAGGATTCCTCGGCCGTGCGGATCGCCGCGATGTTGACCTTGCCTTCCGAGCTCTTGGACTTGAGCTGGAAGCGGAGGAAGTTCGGGATCGCGATGGCGGCGAGAATACCGATGATGGCGACCACGATCATGAGCTCAATGAGAGTGAAGCCCTTGTTGGACTTGCGAATGCTTTTACTCATTTTGGTGTCTGTCCTTTGGAATGTGATATCACTCGAGTGATCGAGCTCCCGCCCAATGCGGGGTTTGGCTGCGGTCTCCCCGAGATCCCGTCCAGGAGTCGGCTGTGTCCGCTTGGGGGGATCAAGAGCAACCCCCGTGCCAGCTCACCCGAAAACCCCACACACGCGCCGTGCCGATGAGCAGATCCGGGGACAGGTGCCCGACCGTCCGACCGATTCCGACGCGGAAGTTTTTCCATCGGGCAAAGGGATGAGGGATTTCACCAATGCCGCAACCCGTCGCCGAGCCCGGAAGCTGACGCTGGCCGTCAGTCCAGACGACGGAAATCGTCACTGCGTGCGTGGCCCACGGAAAGGCGCAGGCAGACCGGCGGCAAGGACCGTGGTCCCGGCGACCCGAAGGAAGCGGCGAAAGGGGTAGGCCGTTGGGCACTCCCCGCTGCGGCGCGGGGTGCGGAGAACCTTCAATCCTCGTCGGCGCGATCGGCCGGATCGGAGCCGCGCGATTTCGAAGGCACCGACGAGAGTGGGGCCGCCGCAGCCGATCGGGTGGTACCGCTAGGATCGGCCGGTGGAGCGACGCCCGGCTCGTTGAAATCGCCACTCGGCCTGCGAGCGAACACGTCCGGCGCCACGTCGGTCTTGCAGGGTTTCGGCTCGCGTTGGTGGACGTCCCAGAGGATGCCGCACTCCGAACAAGCGAGATCAGGACCGAAGCGATGTCCCGATGCGCCGGGACGGTCACCTGAATCGCCCCGGCCCGGTCCGGCCGAACCCCGCGAAGCGACCGCGGCCTCGCGATCGCGCGCCCGGCCGGCCTGGCCCGGTTGTTCTTCCTTCCGGCCGTTCCGATCACGGTGGCTCAATTGACGAACTCCCCTCGCCGACCCCTCGCCGAACGCTTCTGCCGCACCGGCCATGCCTTCCGCTCTGCGTTCTGACGTTACTGACGCTGTGCCATTCTGTCGCGATCGCGCAGGTCGCATCTGCCGCATGGCCGGCAGTCGTCTCATGTTCCGATCGATCGGATCCTCGTCCCGGAAGAAATCGATCGAATCGATCACGAAGCGACGAGTCCAGACTATAGCGGGTCCGCGCGCCCCGCGTTCGAAGCTTCGATCGCGAGGGCAGGGCAGCGTCGTGCGGGCACGCCCGGGCGCAGCGCAGACAGGCAGGTCGGGAAGAGCAGGGTGGAGATGCAGACGCTCCCCCGAGCGGACATTCCAACGGGAAGACCGGTCACCCCCCGGAAACGCCGGAGACCCAGGTCGACGGAACCGCCCGCTCGGGCGCGTTCATCCAACGCTCCGCGAGCTGTTTGCGACATCCATTCGAATCACAGAACACGCGGCGAAGGATGCGTGCCCCGAGCTCACTCGAATGGGCCCACCATAGATTGCTCTGGAGTTGCAGAACGACGACGGCGACCCTGGGGTCGTCGGCTGGGGCCAGACCCATGAACCATTCATATCGCCCCGACGGATTCCGGCCGCTGAGGTTGCCCGTCTTTCCCGCCACCTCGATCCCGCCGAGCAGGGGCCGGCCCCGACGTGTCCGGAACGCACTCCGGGCGGTCCCCGATCGGGTCGTCGCGACCAGCATCGCGCGCAGTCGGTCCGCGAGATCCCGCGACAGGACCCGTCGCGAGGGCGCGCGGGAAGGCAGCTCGAGGGAGCGACCGAACACATCGACGACCCGCTCGACCCACCAGGGCTCGATCCAGCGTCCGTCCGTGAGGATCGAGCCGAGCGTCGCGATATGCAGGGGATTCACGCGCAGTCCGTCGAGTCCACTCCCGAGTCGCCCCAGATCGAGTCTCGTCGACACCGCCTCGACCTCGCCCGGCTCGTGCCCGAGAGCCGGGGAGGCCAGCCAGCCGAAGCGCTCGAAGACCTCGAAGAGTTTCTGTTCCCCGACCGCATGGACCGCCCACTGGGCGAAACATTGATTGTTCGACGTGGCCAACGCCTGCTCGAGGGTCGCCCTGTTTCCCTTCTTCGGCGGATCGAGGCGACGCCGGCTCAGGCGATACTTGTTGCCGCGATAGACACAGGGCGTGCTGGCCTTCTCGGGGGCCTTTTCCAGGAGCGCCGCGGCGGTCAGGATCTTCACGATCGAGGCCGCCGGATAGGCCCGCTCCGGTGGCAGCTGGCCGGGATCCGTCGTGACATAGGCCAGGAGCCGTCCGCTGCGCGGATCCATCACGATCGCTTCGCCCCGCTCGACCCGCCCGCGCCGCAGGACTTCGAAGACCGCATCCGTCAATTCCGCGTCGAGGGTGTATTCGACGCGGAGGACATCACCGGCCGTCGGGCTGACGGGCGGCCGATCGCCCCGCAGATGAAACGAGTGGGGCCCGATCGGATCGAGCCATTCGACGAGGCGCGTCGGCCCCGCCGGATCGTCTTCGCGCGCCCGGGTCCGCGCCAGCGAGAAACGCTCCCGGGTGCGCGGCGGATCCTCGATCCAGGCCGAAGCGACCCGGGCCGGGGGCGGCGGAGCCGAAACGGAGGGCGGCTCGACCCGGGCGGATGGGTCGATCTCCTGGGACCCGCTCCGCCAGATGGCCCGGACGCCCCACAGCAGAGCGAGAAGGGCGATCCCGAGCAAGGCGACGGCAGCACGCCCGGCTCGGGTCAAGCGAGCCTGTCTTCGGCGACGATTCCGTCTCCGGAAACGCCGTTGGCGGGGAAAGATCGGATCAGAGCGCAACGACGGACCGGACCTCGGGGATCTCCTCCTTCAACCGCGCTTCGATCCCCATCTTGAGCGTGATCGTCGAACTCGGGCAACCCGCACAGGCGCCCTGGAGGATGACTTCGACGATTCCGTCGTGATAGCCAGCGAAGACGATCTCGCCGCCATCCTGTTCGACGTAGGGCCGGACATCCCGTTCGAGGATCGTCCGGATCCTGGCCGTGACGACGTCGTCGTCCTCTTTTGCGGGGGGTTCGAAAGCCGGCCCGAAGGCCGACTCGCCGCTGGCCGCCCAGGCCTTGATCGCAGCGACGATCGGCGCGGCCAGATCCGTCCACTCGACCCCCTCGGCCTTCGATACGGTCACGAAATTCGGTCCGAGCGTCACCCCCTCGGTCCCATCGATCTCGAGGATGGCGGCCGCCAGGGGAGAAATCTCCGGCGTGACGCCCTTCGAAAAGGAGGCCGAGGCGACGACATCCGCCACGGTCTGGCCGAGGACCCATTTGATGCTGTTCGGGTTCGGAGTCCGTTCGGCATGCATGCGAAAGCCGAGATCCATCGCCGCTCCTGACTTCGATCGCGGATGCCCGCGCGACTCGAACCCCGATGGTAGAGCGGTCGCCTCGGGTTGGCCAAGACGGCCGCGACCGCTCCGCGATGCGGGCGGCAGGCCCGACGCCTCGAGGCCCGATCGCGGCCCGGCTTCGCTTCGCGAGTCCCTTCGAACGGCTATGCTCGAAAGCGGTGGCCGACCCCAAGCGCATCCTCATCCGTCACGTCCTGCCGCTCCTGATCTCGGGAGCCGCACTGATCTACGTCTTCGGATACGCGATCGATTGGCAGGCCATCCCGGAAGCGACCGAACGCGCGAACATGCCGCTCTTCATCGCGATCACGGTTCTCGACAAGGTCGTCTTCTTTCTCGTCTGGTGTCTCGTCCAGGCTTCGATGATCCGTCGCTTCCTCGCCCCCGTTCCGCGCCGCCAGATCATCGCGGTCAAGGGCGGTGCCGAGCTCGCGCGGGCGCTCAACAATTCCGTATCCGATGCCGCCTTCTTCCTGGGGATCTGGCAGCTCTGCCGCGTTCCGCTGCAATCGGTCGTCGCCGTCACGACACTGCCCTTCGTCGCCCACTTCCTGGTGCTGCTCTTCCAGGCGACCCTCGCGCTGCCCTTCGTGCCGCGCGACCGCGTCCAGTTCTCCTTGATGGTGGGTGCCGTCCTCTTCGGCTGGAGCCTCGTCGGAGCCTTCCTGATCGCGCGACGCCTCGGCGCCGTCGACCGACTCTACGCGCTCCTACGCATCGAGTGGTTGGCCCATCGCGTCAACCTCCGCGACCTGCTTCCCTATGTGGGCGTCTTCACGTGCTTTGCCGTGGCAGACATCGCGATCCAGGGCTTCGCCACACGGGCCTTCGGGATTCCGGTCGACTGGATCGCGCTCGCGGCCGGGATCCCCGTCCTCTACCTGATGATGTTGCTGCCCTCGTTCGGCAACTTCGGCACCCGCGAGATCATCTGGGCCAACCTCTTCCATGGCTACGGAAGCGAGGCTTCGCTCTACGCCTTTGCCCTCTGGACGAACGTCATCTTCCTCATCATGCACGTCCTGATCGGCGTCGTCTTCCTGAACCAGGCGCTCGCGCTCCTGCATGACCTGCGGCGCGCCCCGGCCGAAGTCGAAGCGATCCGCCAGCCGATCCTGCGCGACGCGCTGGATCCCTGAGCGGATCGCGCCCCTTCAGGAATCGGTCTTCCGAGCGACCGGCCCCGCCGACCGGATGACCACCTCGGGGCCACCACGGGCCAACCCCGAGAGCGCCCCGATCCGATCGAAGAGTCGATGTACGTCTGCATGGAACTCTTCGGGTTTCATGGCGCGCGCGATCTCCCCCGGGCGAAGCTCGACACCGAGTGCCCGGGAGAGCGCCCCGCCGGGCCCGAGCATCCGTTTCGCATGCAGCGAGGCCGGCATCCGCCCCGTGCCGCCGACACCGGGTTCGCACGGCATCCCGACACCCGGGGACGCTCCCTGAAGCAGGCGCTCGATCCGTCCATCGTCGCGGGCCAGACCCAACATTCGTCGGATCGCGTCCGGAACCAGCAGATAGCTCTCGATATGCCGAAGACTCCAGACGAAGACCTCGAGACCCGCGTCGAGCGCCGCCCGGTGGGGCTGCTCGTCGGGGCCGGGAATCCGCGCCGCGCCGGCACCCTTCGCCGCGGCGTCGGTCGCCGGAACCGGGCCCGGGCGATCATCACGATCGAGAACGATGAGGCCCGAGAAACCCGCACCGGGTCCCCCGCGTTTCTCGAAATCCAGGATCGCCCTGGCCGGTCGACGACCTCCGAGGATCACCGTATTCCGGACGATACAGCGCGGCAGGGCGGGATCGATCCGGCGTGCCCAGCATTCCAGGATCTCGCGATCCCGGGCCCCTTCGACGTAGAGAACGAACGAACGCGCCTCGCGTCGGTCGGCCGCCGGTTTCAACGTCGGGAACCCGGTCGACCGCGCGACGTTCTCCGCACGTCCACTCGCGCGCGTCGACGGGGATTCCGACCGTGAGCGGGGACGCGATTTCCGACGGTTCGGGCCCTTCCGAAGCACGAGGTGAGATCTCCCTGGAAGTCGGAAACGTACTCTCCCGCCCGATCGCTGTCACCTCGAGGGGAAGGTCTGCCCCCGTTCCGTGCGATCCTGTATTCTCGCCCGATGATCTCGATCGTCGTCGCAGATGACCATGGCATCGTCCGCGAGGGCCTCCGGCGCCTGCTCGAAGCGGAGCCCGACTTCGAGGTCCGGGGCGAAGCGGCCGACGGCCGCGAGGTTCTCGAACAGGTCGAAGCCCTGAAGCCCGATGTCGTCGTCCTCGACATCACGATGCCACGCCTCGGCGGACTCGAAACCCTCGAGCGGATCCGCACGGAGCATGCCGAAACCCGGGTCGTCCTGCTTTCCGTCCATGGGGACCCCCCCTTCATCAAGGGTGCGATCGCGCTGGGGGCGGACGGCTATGTCCTGAAGAACGGGCGCGCGGCGGAAATCGTGACGGCGATCCGCGAAGTGATGAAGGGGGGCAGCTATTTCAGCCCCGCCGTCGCCCGGGAGATCGTCGAGCAGCTGCGGGCTCCACAGTCCGATCCGGACGACCCGTTCTCCCTCCTCTCCTCGCGCGAACGCGAGGTCCTGCATCGGATCGCGGACGGCCTCTCCGCCAAGGAGATCGCCGTCGACCTTTCGATCAGCACGAAGACCGTCGAAGCCCACCGGACGAGCCTGATGCGGAAGCTCGGTGTCCGGAAGGCCACGGAGCTGGTGCGCTATGCCCTACGCCACGGATTGATCGATCCCTGACCCGCGCCTTTCCAGCCTGACGACGGTTTCGACGTGGGGCGTCTGGGGAAAGAGATCGAAGGCCCGGACCGATTCGAGCGAATAGCCCGCGGCGAGGAAGTCCCTGAGATCCCGGGCCAGGGTCGCCGGATCGCAGGAGACATAGACGAGGCGCGCGGGTCCTGCAGAGGCGATCGCCTTCCGAACGCGAGCTTCGAGACCGATCCGGGGCGGGTCGACCAGCAGCAGGTCCACCGCCCGGAAATGCTTCTCGAGATCCCGACGCTTCTCGACCCGACCCGAAGCGATCTCGACGCGTCGATCGAGGCCCGCTGCCGCGAGGTTCCTGGCGAGATCCGATACCGCGAGGCGATCGCCTTCCATCACCCTCCCGGCGAGATTCCGACGCGCCAGGGGAAGCGTGAAGAAGCCGATCCCCGCGTAGAGTTCGACGAATCGCTCGGGCGCCCGCCCCGCTGCAGGCCGGGTGCATTGCAGCCGGACTTCCTCGGCGAGGGCTTCATGAAGAAGGGCATTGCCCTGGATGAAGCTCGTCGAACCCGCATGAAGCCGCTCGCCCAGCACCTCGATCACGATCGACTCCCGAGGCGCGGACCTTCTCCGCCTGGAGCCGGCCTGCGCCACGATCGCCCGCCCGGACGAACCCGACGAAATGATCCACTCCCGGACCCGCCGGTGCCGTCGGACCTCTTTTCCGCCGGCCCCTGCGGCCGCCGACGGATCAGTCTGCGCGCCGGGCTTCGTCGACCGCACGAGATCCCGCAGCACTTCCTGCGCGGCGGGAACGAGGATCGGACAGGTTCCGATGGGCT
The DNA here is from genome assembly GCA_011051925.1 of Deltaproteobacteria bacterium. GTDB lineage: Bacteria > Myxococcota_A > UBA9160 > UBA9160 > UBA4427 > UBA4427. The sequence continues at coordinate 1,127 of DRKE01000172.1, read as the reverse complement.
CGACTTCGCGGGAACCGCGCCGCCGATAGCCGATGCCCGCATCGCCCTCGACCAGGCGAGCCCGCGCACGATAGGCATAGGCATCGGGTGAAGCCACGATGTCGATCCCCGGATCGGCATCGACCCCCCCGATCCGTCGCAGGGCATCCCGCAGGATCGTCCGCTTGGCCTCGAGCTGCGCGGAATAGCGCATGTGCTGCCAGGCACATCCGCCACAGGCGCCGAAGCTCGGGCAGCGGGGCTCCACGCGATCGGGACTCGGCTCGACGAGGCGGCCGATCCGGGCCCGGGCCCGTTTCTTCTCCAGCCGGAGATCGGCGAGTTCGACGCGATCGCCGGGAATCGCCCCTTCGACGAAGACGACGCGTCCATCGCCGAGGCGCCCGACCCCCTCCCCGCCCGAGGCCACGCCCGTGATGCAAAGCGCCTCGGCGCCCCCTTCTCCCCGCGTCCGCCCCACTCCGGTCCTCTTCCCCGCCGAGTCTCTTCATCCGCCAGCGACGGCACGCCAGGCTGCCGAACACACCGATCCGTGATCGATCCGCGCTAAGTTCGCATGATGCCCCCCGTTTTACGACCCGGCCGGCTGGCCCTCGTTCTCGGAATGGCGATCGGCCTCTTCGGCTGCGATCGGCCGCATCCGGAATTCGCGACCCCGGCAGGCGTCTGTGCCGATCGACCCGTTCGGATGGCCGTGGCCTCGAGCCTTCGCGACGTGGCGGAGGAACTGCGGAGAACGCTTCGGATGCAACCCGATCCCGTCGAGGTCGAGCCGGTCTTCGGGGCGTCGAGCATCCTCGCGCGCCAGCTGGCCCTCGGCGCCCCGATCGACGTCTTCGTTTCGGCCGATGCCGGGATCGTCGAGGACCTCGTCGACCGGGATCTGCTCGACGGCGAGTCGGCTTTCGAGTTCGCCCGGGGTCGACTCGTCCTGGTCGGAAGAAACGAGGCCTCCGCGGCGGATGCCGGACCCGATATCCTCGCGAGCCCGGGTCTCGAGCGGATCGCGATCCCTTCGCCGGCCGTTCCCCTCGGCCGTTATGCCACGAGCTGGTTGCGTTCCCGGGGATGGCTGACGGCCCTCGCCGGAAGGATCGTCCGGACGGAGAATGCCCGGGCCACCCTGG
>DRKE01000171.1 GCA_011051925.1 Deltaproteobacteria bacterium | reverse complement strand
AGCAGCTTCTCGCAGAGGGCATAGTTCCACATGCCCTTGTAGTCGTCGGCGGCCACGACCGAGACGCCCTTCTCGTCGATGCGGAGTCCGTAGCGCTTCTCCGGATCGGCGGGCTTGCCCTTCACGACGATGGCGCGGATGTTCAGCTTCATGAGATGCTGACCGGGATTGCCGCCGGCGTTCGCCTCCTTGATGCCGTGGGTGAGGGGGCTCTTGGCGCCGATCGAGATCCGTCCCGAAGTCGGGGCCGTCGTGCCCGAAAGAACACCCGGGGCCATCACCAGGACGTTGTCGGGCCCCAGCGGATCGCAGGTCGGGTCGCATTCCTTGTTCAGGATCTTGGCCGAAAGACCCCGACCGCCGAGCAGCTTCCATTCTTCCGGGAAGGGCTCGAAGGACGTCGTCTGGTCCGTCATGTTCACGTAGAGGAGGCGATCTCCCTCGGGTCCGGGCATGGTGGCATTCCTCGAAGTCTTGGGTTGGTGATGCGATCCGTCACGGGAGGGATCGCGATCGGCAGGGATTGATTCAGATCACAGGCGAACGGAGAGGTTCCATCAATCGCGGCGAAGCTGCAATGCATCGAGTCCCCGCCCCCGTTGGCGGCTCGGCGCGCTCGTGCGGACCGCTCACCCGGAATCGCCGGTTCTACCCCCCCGCGATCGCCGCGATCACTTCGATCCGATCCCCCTCGGAAACCGGGGTCTCGAGAACGGCGGGGTCGCGCTCGAGCAGCTCGCCGTTCAGGGTGACCTTGACGAAGCGATGGATGCCCCCCGCTTCGAGATCGATCACGAGTTCCCGCAGGCCCGGATAGCGGGCCTCGACGGCATCGAAGCAGGCGCCGATCGTCTTCGCGGGCACCTCGATCTCGGCCTCCCCTCGGGTAGGACCACGAAAGATGACGGGAATGACGACGGTGGGCATGGATCCTCCTGGAAGCCTTCACGCCGGAGTTTCGGAATCCATGACCGGGAATTCAACCCCCCGGCCCCGGCCCGGCGTTCAGACCGGCTCGTAGTATTTCCTTCTGGCCCGGACCTGCCAGAAGCGATCGTCGGGCACATCGAAGGGCCGTCCCCCGTCGGGGCGCGGCATCGATTCGGGCAGCCAGGCCGTCAGGAAGCCATCACGTCCCCGACCATGATGGACACAACCCGTGTCGAGGCCCCGCAGGCCCCTCGCGACATGCAGGCCCTGTCGCGCCCAGTGGCCATAGACGAGACCGTAGTCGTGTCCGCGGCGCAGCCATTCCGCATGCCAGGCCCAGGCGGGCGATTCGGGCTCCTCGCTCGACCAACCCCCCTCGCGCGTGAGACTTCGACAACGCGTGATGCGCCCGAGGGCGTCCCGCAATGGATCCGCCTCGAGGGCCAGGCCGAGGAAGCGACGGGCCGACTCCGCGGATCGGGACAGGCGGGCGGAGATCTTCTGTCCCATCCCGACGAGTTCCGCGAGGGTCCAGCCGGGGTCGGCCGCGGCATGGACCATCGCGAAGGCCTGTCCCTCGAGATGCCCCGACGCGACCAGGGGTCGCTGTCGCAGCCAATCGAGCCAGCCTGCCGCATCGGGCGCCGAAAGGACGTCCCCGATCGTGTCGTTCGGCCCGAGGTCCCGCAGGCCCAGACCGATCGACAGGAGCGAGATCTCGTGATTCCCGAGAACGAATTCGCCGCGGCCCGCCTCGACGAACTCGCGAATCCGCTCGAGAGGACGGCGATTGTCGGGGCCCCGATTCACGAGATCACCCACCAGCCAGAGCGCGAAATCGTCCCCGAAGCGACGCTCCGCCCGCGCGATCAATTCGTCGAACTCGTCCGCGCAACCCTGCACGTCGCCGACGAAAAGACGCGGATGGCCGATCGTCCCGGTCAAGGTCCGGCCTTCAAATCCGCTCGATACAGCGATTCGACAGCAGACCGATCCCCTCGATCTCGCTCTCGATCGTCTCGCCCGCCCGGAGATAGCGCCGGGGTTCGCGAACGCTTCCGACACCGCCGGGTGTCCCCGTGAAGATGAGGTCGCCCGGCAGGAGGGTGCAGTAGCCCGAGATGTACTCGATCAGTTCGGGAACGGAGAAGATCAGGTTCGCCGTCGTCGACGATTGCATCTCTTCTCCGTCGACCCGACATCGCAGGACGAGGCGGTCGGGATCGTCGAATTCGTCGAGGCTGACGAGGGCGGGCCCGATCGGACCGAAGGCCCTTGCGGACTTGCCCAGACTGAATTGAGGGGGCTTGTCCGAGAATTGGAGCCGACGATCGGAGATGTCCTGACCCACACAGAATCCCGCAACGTGGTCCCAGGCCCGCGCGGCAGAAACCCCCTTCGCTTCGCGTCCGATCACGACGACCTGCTCGACCTCCCAGTCGACCCGATCCGACGTCAAGGGGATTTCGGCATGCGGTCCGGCCAGGCACGAAGGAAATTTCGTGAAGACCATCGGCGTCTGCGGCTCGGGCAGGCCGGCTTCCTCGGCATGGTCCTTGTAGTTCAGTCCGATCGCAAAGACCTGTGCCGGACGCGGCACCACCGGTCCGAGGCGTTTCGGATCGACCTCGGGATCCCGCTCTCCGATCGCCTGATCAGCGCCCCAGGCCCGGACCTCGTCCAGCATCGGAAAGATCCCCATCGGATCCGAGGAGAATCTTCCGTCGCTTCGCGTCGCCAGATCGATGAAGCGGCCGTCGACTTCGAGACCTGCCCGCCCTTCGAGATTGATCAGTCGCATCATCCTCCCCTGTCCGACACGATGCCCCCGAAAGCCGGACCCCTTCGAGGCCCATCCTACCGATTCTGGCGGACCGCGCCGCGGATCCCGCACCCGGATCGACCGGACCCCCACGGGCCATTCGGGCCCCCTGCGCGCAGGTCTCCGGTCGCTGTGCCGCGGGCTTGGTGTAACTTCCCGCCTTCGAAGCGGCCGACCTCCGTCCCCCGCATCGCCTCTCCGTCAGGGAAGGGCCGGGGGCTCGGCGGGGGGATCGAGTTCCTTCGAGGCCTCGAATCGAAACGCCGGGGATCGCCGCGGGGGTCGAGTGGGACGACGAATCATCATCTGTGATGGAGCCGAGAGCGCCCGTCTCTGGAGCCGCATCGGGGCGGACGAGCAGGAGGAGCTCCTGTGGATCCCGCGCGAGGACGAGGGCCGCGCGCGACCCTCGGGCTTCAAGATCCTGCAAGGGGGGCTCGACGAAGACGCGATCGCGAAGCTCGAACCCGGCGACGACGACGAGTTCGCCCTGGTCAGCGACGACGGACCGTGGACCCGGCTCGCCGTCCGCAAGATCCGCAAGGTCGACGAAGACGCTTCGATCCTCGTCCTCTCCGACAGCCTGACCGAAGAAGATCTGCCCGACCACCCGTCGCTCCGGAGAACGGGATGGAAGACGCTGATCCGCGACGACATCAACGAGGAGTTCGACCATCTCGCCAACCTGCAGCGGGTCGTGAAGATGCGCGAGCTGCTGGGGTCGCGGGAACGGGTCGGCATTCTCGTGCAGCCGGATCCCGATCCCGATGGAATCGCCAGCGCCTATGCCCTGCGCGCGCTCCTGGGCCGGAAACGGACGACGGCCCCGCTGATCTCCTTCGGCGACGTCCAGCGACCGGAGAACCAGGCGTTATGCGATGCGATCGGAATCGAGGTTCGCGTCATCACGCCCGACGAGATCAACGAGTTCGACGGGCTGGTCCTCGTCGATGTCCAGCCGAACGTCTTCGGAGACGATCCGCCCGAGCGGCTTCGCGAGATCGACGTCGTGGTCGACCATCATCCGGAACGGACGGGCTATCACGCCACGATCCAGGACATCCGGACGAACTACGGAGCGACCTCTTCGATCTTCACGGAATACCTCCGGGCGACCAAGACCGAGATCAATCCGCGACTGGCGACGGCTCTTCTCTATGGAATCAAGAGCGATACCCAGTATCTCGGACGGGAGACCAGCGAACGCGACATGCTCGCCTT
>DRKE01000170.1 GCA_011051925.1 Deltaproteobacteria bacterium | reverse complement strand
GCCAGACGCTCCTGGAGCTTCTCGCGATCGTAGTCGGAGGTCGTCGTCTCGATCTGGTTGCGGATCTCGGCACATCGACCCTCGATGTCCTTCTTCGCGCCCGCACCGTCGATGATCGTCGTGTTGTCCTTGTCGATCGTGACCCGCTTGGCCTGGCCGAGGTCCTTCAACGTCACGTTCTCGAGCTTGAGACCGAGTTCCTCGGCGATGACCTGGCCACCCGTGAGGATCGCCATGTCCTGGAGCATCGCCTTGCGGCGGTCTCCGAAGCCGGGGGCCTTCACCGCGGCGACGTTGATCGTGCCCCGGATCTTGTTGACGACGAGCGTCGCCAGGGCTTCGCCGTCGACGTCCTCGGCGACGATCAGGAGGGGCTTCCCGGCGCGAGCGACCTGCTCGAGCAACGGAAGCAGATCCTTCATGTTGCTGATCTTCTTCTCGTGGAGAAGGATCAGCGGCTCGTCGAGGACGACCTCCATCGATTCGGGATCGGTCACGAAGTAGGGCGAGAGGTAGCCGCGATCGAACTGCATGCCCTCGACCACGTCGAGTTCGGTCTGGAGGCTCTTGCCTTCCTCGACCGTGATCACGCCTTCCTTGCCGACCTTCTCCATCGCCTCGGCGATGATCTTGCCGATCGTCTCGTCCGAGTTGGCGGAGATCGTGCCGATCTGGGCGATCTCATTCGAGTCGCGGGTGGGCTTCGAGATCTTCTCGAGCTCGCCCGTGATCGCGGCGACGCCCTTCTCGATGCCGCGCTTCAGGTCCATCGGGTTCATGCCCGCGACGACGAGCTTGCTGCCCTCGCGGAAGATCGCCTGGGCGAGCACCGTGGCGGTCGTGGTGCCGTCACCCGCGATGTCCGAGGTCTTGCTGGCGACCTCCTTCACCATCTGGGCGCCCATGTTCTCGAACTTGTCCTCGAACTCGATCTCCTTGGCGACGGTGACGCCGTCCTTGGTGATCGTCGGAGAGCCGAAGCTCTTGTCGATGACGACGTTGCGGCCCTTCGGTCCGAGGGTCACACGGACCGCGTTCGCGAGTCCGTCGACGCCGGCGAGAATCTTCGCCCGCGCATCCTGATCAAAAATGACTTCCTTGGCCATCGTTCGGGCCTCCTATTCGTAGACCGCGAGGATGTCGTCCTCACGGATGATGATGTGCTCTTCGCCGTCGACCATCACGTCGGTGCCGGCATATTTGCTGAAGAGAATGCGGTCACCGGCCGAGACGGCGGGTTCGGCGAGCTGGCCGTTGTCGAGGGTCTTGCCGGGGCCGACGGCCACGACGAGTCCTTCCTGCGGCTTTTCCTTGGCGGTATCGGGGATGATGATGCCCCCACTGGTCTTGTCTTCCTCATCCACGCGCTTGACGAGGATGCGGTCCTGGAGCGGACGGATCTTCATGAATCGCCTCTCTTCTCGCGCTCTGCCGCCGCCTCCGGGCGGAGAGCCAATGGCCTCTCGATTCCTCGAGGGGCCGGGTTATGGAGCAAACCCGCCCCCACGCGAAGCGCGCGGAAACGGAGTCGGCCAGAAACAGGTCGATGGCCGCCCGGAGACCCGGACGGCGGATTGGCAGTCGGGGTCTCCGAGTGCCAACTGGCGCGGCAAGCTAGACACTCACGGGTTCGAGTCAACTGCTGCACGGCCCAAAGGCGAGAAAAATTCCGGGATGACCGACTTGCGGTTGACTTTCGCCTCGGTTTCGTCAGCATTCCGGGGCGAAAGAACGTCGAAGGCGGGGCGCGACCAGCCGCCCGACCCCGACCGAGGAGGAATCGGCCCATGACCCAGGATGTCCCGGATGCGCCGGTCGGATCGACCCGGTCCGCCGGCGTCACGATGGCCCTCACGAAACGGCAGAGACAGATCTTCGATTTCATCTCCGGGTTCGTCGAGGAGCGGGGCTACTCGCCCAGCCTCGAGGAGATCGCCGCCGCCTTCGGCCTTTCGTCGGTGGCCACGGTCCACAAGCATGTCAAGCATCTCGTCGACAAGGGCTATCTGCGGAAGGCCTGGAATCGCTCCCGCTCGATCGAACCCGTTCCGTCGATCGAAGGCGGGTCCGAGTCGGCCGCGGCCGAGAGCGTGCACGTTCCGATCCTCGGGACCGTGGCGGCGGGTCTTCCCATCGAAGCGATCGAGCCGGGAGAGGGGACCGCGGAGCTGCTCGCCGTGCCCGCGGAGATGGCGCCGCCGACCCGGGACCACTACGTGCTGCGGGTCCGGGGCGATTCGATGATCGAGGACCAGATCTGTGATGGCGACCTGGTCGTCGTCGAGGGTCGGCACGAGGCGCGCAATGGCGATACGGTCGTCGCTCTGGTCGATGGGGCCGAGGCGACCCTCAAGCGCTTCTACCGGACGGGGGCCCGGGTGAAGCTCGTGCCCGCCAACGCGACCATGGAACCCATGGAGTTTCATGCCTCGCAGGTCGAGATCCGGGGCATCGTCCGGGGACTCATCCGCCAATACTGAAATCCGCAATGGAAATCCCGACCGAGGCCGCGCGCGACGGGACGGGGCAGGGCGACCGGAGGCACCCGTCGCGAGGGGCCGGGACGGGTGCCGGGACGACCGAGGCGATAGAGTCGGGCGGAAGGTGATTTCCAGGGGAACCGATCGAATGGGTTCGAAGACCGATCCGCCGGACGCGATGCAGGGCTACATCGAGGGGATCCTCAAGGAGCTGGGCGAGAATCCCGGTCGCGACGGCCTCCAGAAGACGCCCGACCGGGTGTCGAAGGCGCTGCGTTTCTTCACGCAGGGCTACGAGCAGGATCCGGCCGGGATCCTGACGGGCGCGCTCTTCGAGGTCGACTACGACGAGATGGTCCTCGTGCGGGACATCGATTTCTACAGCCTCTGTGAGCATCACATGGTGCCCTTCTTCGGCCGTGTCCACGTCGCCTACATCCCGAACGGCAAGGTGGTCGGCCTTTCGAAGATTCCGCGGACCGTCGAGATCTTCGCGCGCAGGCTCCAGGTCCAGGAACGCCTCACGATGGAGATCGCCCAGACCCTGGATGCCGTCCTGAAACCCAAAGGCGTGGGTGTCGTGATCGAGGCGAAGCATCTCTGCATGATGATGCGGGGGGTCCAGCAGCAGAATTCCTTCGCGATCACGAGTTCCCTGCTCGGCGCCTTCGAACGGGACTCGAAGACGCGCTCGGAGTTCATGGAACTCATCCGCCACCGCAAGGAATCCTTCGCCTGACGCCTGACGCCTGACGCCTGAGCCCCTGAGGTCCCGAGACGTCGAGCGATCGGCCGGTTCCCGCCGGGTCAGGTTCCGAGGGCCGTCTCCGCATTGACGCGCAGGCGTCCCGCGGCTTCGAGCTGCCGTCGGTAGTCGTCGATCCAGATCTGCAGGAGTCGGTTCTGCTTCTCGGCCAGCGCCCGTTCGCGTCGGGCATTCCGTTCGGCGGCGACCGTTTCGGGGTCGGGTCGGCTGTGCTCGAGCACCTGGAAGAGGACCCGTCGTTCGCCGACCGGGAAGATCTCCGGGCTGCTTTCTCCTGCATCGAGGGTGAAGGCCGTCGTCAGGAGGTCGGGGGCCGCCCCGAGGCCGGGAATGTTGCCGTCCGGTCGGCGTTTCAGTCCCGGCGACCGCTCGAGCGAGAGCCCCTCCGCGCGGGCCGCCTCTTCGAGGGACGTTCCCGCCCGGATCGCGTCGGAGAGTGCCTGGCTGATCCGCTCGGCCCGCTCCCGGGCCTTTTCGCGCGCGGCTTCGGCGGCCGCCAGGGCGAGCCGGTTCGCTTCGAAGGACGCCGGCGCGGCGGCGATCTTCTCCTCGACCCGGATCACGTGGAATCCATGTCCCGAGCGCACGACGTCCGACAGGCCACCGGGTTCGAGGGCAAACGCCGCTGCATCGACTGCAGGATCGTTCTCCCCCGCCGCGAAAAGGCCGAGATCGCCCCCGTTCGGGGCGGTGGTGAGATCCTCGGAGACCTCCCGGGCGACGCTGGCGAAGTCCTCGCCGCCGATCACGCGCAGCCGCGCCGCCTCGGCCCGGGCGCGGGCCTGGGCCTCCTGTTCCGGCGTCGCGTCGGGCGGGACGAGGATCAGGATATGCCGGGCCCGGACCCGCTCGGGTTCGGAAAGATCAGCCGCCCGGGCTTCGAAGAGGGCGCGCAGCTCTTCGTCATGGGCATCGGCCCAGGCGAGGATCTCCGCCTCGTCGAGAACCTCGTCTTCGGGCAGGATCCGCGTGTCCAGCGCGACATAGCCGATGCGGACCTCCTCGAGGTCGTAGCGGGTCTGGAGATCG
>DRKE01000169.1 GCA_011051925.1 Deltaproteobacteria bacterium | reverse complement strand
TCGTGGTGCACGGCCCGTGCCCGAGCAGCCCCTCGAGCGGCGTGCGGGCCGCAGCGTAGCAGGCCGGTCCGCTGCGAACAGAGGCCGATGCCGAAACGAAGCACCGCCATCCGAAGGTCGGATGGCGGTGCTCGATCGGATCGCGTCCTGGAGAACAGGAGGCCGCGAGCTAGAACTCGTACCCCAGACCGACCGTCGTCCGGGTCGTGGTCTTGTTCACGTCAGCCACGCCAGGATTCGCCACGTATTCGACGTAGAAACTCGTCCGAAACGACCAGGCTTTGCTGAGAGGAATGCCCACGATCGCCTCGGTTACGAGGATGTACGACTCGACGTCGTTCACCGGCATCTTTGCCGATCCCGTATGGGTGTACTCGACCCGATCATCGAAGAAGAGGTTCTTGTATTCGAATCCCGCGACGACGTCCGCGAAATGATCCGTGTCGCCGTTCTTCGCGACACCCGCCCCCGTATTTCCGTCGTAGATCTCGTAGCGATAGCCGACGCCCAGGTCGATGTCCAAGTGATTCTTCGCTGGGCTCTCCCCCTGCCAGGCCCGAATCCCGGGACCCGTCGACAGGGCGGCTCGAAGCTCCCGGCCCTGGGTGTTGTCACGGGAGATCTGGGCGCCAGAATTCCAGAAGAATCGTTCATGAACCGTGTGCTTCCAGTCGCCGTAGAGACCCTGTGCATTCTGGATCGTTTCGGATCTCGATCCGTCCGAACTCTGCCGCTTCTTGGAAGTCCCGTAGACCGCGTTGAAGCGCACGCCGACGGCATCCTTCTCCCAATCCCGCTCTGCCTTCGCGTCGAGCGAACCGGCAAAGGTGTCGGTCGTTCCCGACTGTGCGGTCACGGAAACGGCGAGTTCGCCGTTCCAGCCCTCGGGCTCGTCTGCGGCCGCAGCAAGGCCCGCAGCCAGGACCCACGTCAGCCCCAGGCCCAGCGCCGGAAGCATCCGTCGAATCCCCGCCTTTCGCATCTCCAATTCCATCGCTCTGTCTACCCCCATTGATTCCGCCTGAAAGGACGGAATCGGCTGGATCGCACGCCCTCCGCACGCGATCGGAAAAACGCATCCGGGATCGCCCGCTTCAGCCTCGAAGCGCGCCCTCGGGAAGCTCGACCACATGCAGGTCGCGTTGTGGGAACGGAATACTGCAACCGCCCGCCTCGAGTTCTTCCTTCAAGCGGCGCGTGAGATCCCAGCGCAGCCCCCAGTAGTCCTCCTTCCTGCACCAGGGTCGGACCACCAGATTGACCGACGAATCCGCCAGCTCCGCCACGGCGACCGTGGGTGCCGGGTCGCTGAGTGTGCGTTCGTCTTCACGAAGGACGCGTTCGATGATCGAGATCGCCCTGCCGATATCGTCTCCGTATCCGATCCCCATCACCAGGTCGATGCGCCGGCGGTCGTTGTACGAATAGTTCTTGATCGTGCCGCCGTAGACCTGGGCGTTGGGAATGTTGATCCGGATGTTGTCTCCGGTATCGAGCAGCGTGGAGAAGATCGAGATCTCGGTCACCGTCCCCGCCTCCCCCGCGACCTCGACGAAATCGCCGACCCGGATCGGCCGGAAGATCAGGAGCATCACCCCCGCGGCGAAATTCGAGAGCGTGCCCTGGAGCGCCAGCCCGACCGCCAGACCCGCCGCACCGAAGACGGCGATGAGCGACGTCGTCTCGATCCCGAAAAGGCTGAGGACGGCCGTCACGACCACCGCGAGAACGACGTAGTAGGCCATGCTCGCGAAGAACGGAACGAGCGAAGCGTCGGTCTCGGCCTTCGTGAGCGCCTTCGTGACGCTGCGCCGGATCCAACCCGCCGCGATGCGGCCGACGATGAGAAGCGCGACGGCACCGACGACCCGGAGTCCCCAGGTGGACACCAGATTGATCGCCGTTTCGATCGCGCCTTCGACCCCGGACCCGACTTCCCCGATATCCATCTCTATCCCTCCTCCGCGAAATGCGGGGCCCCACGACTTGATGGCGCCCCCCTTCAATGCGGGCGGAACGATAACCGTCACACCGCCCGAGGACACGCTGCCCGGGGTGTTTCGAAGAATGGGTCTCCGGGATCCCGATCTCGAGGGCCTTGATCACATCTCGGATCGCGTCTTCTCGGGCGGATCGGGGAGTCGGAGACCCGGTCGTCGGGGACCCATCGGCCCGGGATGCCCGGGGCGACCGGGGGGGACCGGGGGGACCTTCCCACCGGGCTTTCGAACGCCATTCCGCGTCGTCGCACACACCACCCCGATGGCGGGCCGGATCGCGGGCCATCCGATGGCCTTCCGCCTCAGTCCACCCGGAGCGAGAGACGCGTCGGAATACCCGCCGCCGTCGCCGCTTCGACGATTTCGACGTCGACCAGGAAGAGCCGATCCGCTTCGAGCTTCCCCGACCCGAGCAGGGCCTCCCGAACGGCCTGGGCCCGGGCCTTCGCGAGGCGCACCAGCCGGGCCCGAGCCTCCTCCCCGTCCCCGACGCCGAGGGCGGGCCCATCCGCACGGGGATCGGCCGCGCCCCGGATCTCGACCCGGATCGACGGACGTTCCGCGAGCACCCCGGCCAGCGCATTCAACTCGGCTGCCTCCTCGGAGGAAAGCGTGCGCGAGGCGGGCGCAAAGAAGACGCTGGCAAGGGCTTCGCTCTCTGCCCCGACCAGCCCACCCACGATGGAAAAGGGCGCCGCGACGACCCGGGTCACGAGGTTGACGACCGTCTTCCCCAGCAGCGCGATCGGATTGAAACCGGGATCGCCGAGATCCCCGCGAAGCGGAAGATCGAGCTCGATCCTTCCGGAAGGGTCCCTCAGGAGTGCCACGGCGAGGGGAATGGGCAGTGACGTCGCCTGGTCGCTTTCGACCTTCTCGCCAAAGGCGAATCGATCCATCGAGACCTGATTCTCCCCGACGAGGGTCCTTCCTTCGAGACGGTAGTCGAGTTCCAGCGCGAGCTTCCCCCGGTCGATCCGATAGCCGACATGACGCGCGGAATAGGGGGAAAAGATCGGCATCGAAAGATCCGAGACCGAGATCCGGATCTCCGCGAAGGGCTCCGGGGGAAAGGGATCGATGGCCCCTTCGACCCGGATCGGAGCCATTTCTTCGATCCGCCCCTGGAATTCGAGCGGGGCCCGTGTTCCGGCTTCGGAGGACAGACCCCTGATCCAACCGGAGAAGGTGTCGAGCCCGAGGTGGAAGGTCGGATCGATGCCGTGATCGACGAAATCGAGTTCCAGGTCATCGATCTCGATGCGGCCGATCCCGATTCTTCGTGCCGCCTTCTCTTCCGGGGCGACCACAAGCGCGGCGGCCTCGACCACCCGCGATTCGCGAGCCTCCTCCACGCCGAGAATCGCATCGAGGTTCGACCCGCCCGATCGGCCGACGACGAGACGGATCCGGGGCTGGTCGATCGTGATCGTATCGACGTCGAGCCGATCCGGACCGAAATCGATTCCGCCCAGGTGGACGCGCCGCCATCCGAGGAATTCCTCCCCGGCGACGGGATCCCTCGTCTCGAGATCCGCCACCTCCAGGTCGCCCTTCAGGAAGAGGGCGAGCCGGTCCTTCCCGGGATCATCGCCGAGTGCGTTCCCCAGCGACAGATCGAGATCCAGGGACAACGCGCCACGCGGAATCTCCAATCGGGCGACCTCTTCCAGATAGGGCTCGAAGTCTCCGATCCCGATCCCCTCGCCCCGGATTCCGAGACGGACTCCGAAGGGGTCGATGACGACCGGGCCCTGCATGCGGATCCGACCATCTTCTCCGACCCGGGCCTCGAGATCGAGTCCGAACGAGGCCCCCCTTTCCGTTCGCAGGTCGTCGGCCGCGAGTCGCAGCGAGGAGAGCCGGATCCCGACGGGCCTCGTCGCCGTCCGGTCCTCGAAGTCGATGGCGAAGTCCTCGACCCGGATCCGATCGACCCGCAATTCCGGAAGGGTGCCGCCGTCCGGATCGACCGGGGGATCGCGATCGGGCGACGGTCGACCCTCGCCGGGATCGCTCCCCCCGGCCGCCGGCCCGGCTTCCCGGGGAACCGGCGAGAAGAGTTCCACCAGCCGGAGACGACCGTCGCCCTCGAGTGCCGTCGCGATCCTTCCCGAGACGATCCGGAGCTCTTCGATCGCCAGCGCGCCCCATCGGGTCTCGCTCCATCCCGCCCGGATCCCCGCCAGGGACAGATGGGGCAGGATGAGCGCGGACTGGCCCTCGGCCCGGTCGACGATCTCCAGATCCCGCACCTCGAGCGTCGCTTCCTCGATCGAAAGGGCCCATTCGTCCTCGAATGAAACCCGGTAGCGAGCCTCGGCTCCGAGGGATCCGGCCGGCACGTCGAAGCGCAGCGATTCTTCCGCATAGTGCCAGGGGATCCGCAGGTCCAGCGCCGAGAGCGCCACACGCCCTTCCGAACGCAAGGGCGCCAGGGAGATCGTGCCCTGCCAGGTCAGCGCGGTCGAGTCGCCCAGGTTCGATCCGAAGGAGATGACGGACGACGAACCCGCCCGCGTCGAGAAGGCCTCGATCTCGAGATCCACGGACTCGATCCCGAGTTCGAAGCGGGGCGTGCGGCGCCGGTCCCGGAACAGGAAGGCCCCGTCTTCGATCCGGACCGACCCGATCTCGACGATCGGCCCTGCATCGGCCCCGGACGAGGCCCCGGCGTCCGCATCCTCCGGCGGATCGGCTGCCTGAAGAGGGGCCAGAAGACGCGACAGGTTCAGCTCGCCCCGGGAATCGATGTCGGCGACGACACGGGGGCCGGAAAGGACCAGTTCGTCGAGGGCCAGGTCGGCCCGCACGAAACCGAAGGGGCGGAGGTCGATGATCAAGCTTTCGAAGGCGATCGCGCCCACGTCACGAACGTCGCCACCGGGACCGGGATTCTCCGCTTCGCCGCTTGCAGGGCGGTCCGATCCTTCATCGGGTCGCGGCCACTCGAATCCGATGAGCGAAACCCGGAACCGGATCGGATCGACGCGAACCGTCTCGAGGCGGGCCGGTCGACCGGTCCGATCCTCGATGATCCGGGGAAGCCACACCTCGAGGAATCGCGGAAGCACGATCGCGCCCAGAAAAAGATAGAGCAGGCTCCCGATCGCGATGATCCAGACGAGTCGAGACCGCCTCGCCGCGATTTCCGTCGATCCCGATTCCGACATCCGCACCTTCCGATCGAGCGAGCATCCAGCAGGAAAGGACCGGCAGCCTACCCGAGACCCGATCGCTCCGGCACCACCCGGCCGGGCCGA
>DRKE01000168.1 GCA_011051925.1 Deltaproteobacteria bacterium | reverse complement strand
GCTCGTGGAAAGCGAGAAGCTCTTCGCGGCGTCGCTGGCGACCGCGCACTTCCGGTCTGGCCCCAGCCCGAAACGATCCGCCAGATCCGCAAGGAGCGCCTCGGGAAGCGTCCCATCCGCATGCCAACCCCTGGCGAGATTGTAGCTCCGGATCATCGCCGCCAATCGCTCCCGCGACAGACGGGCCCCTCTCGCAGGCCCGGAAGGGATCGGCTCCCGAAAGAATCTCTCCGGCAGCGTGTCGTCCTCGGGTTGCCATCCTTCGCGCTGGTTGAAGGCCTTTCGAAGCAGGACCACGTCACGCGCGACCCTTCGGAGATCCTCGTCCGAAAAGGTCCCGCCCGTCACCGCCGACAGCATCTCGGCACAATCCGCATGGAAGTCCCGCAGCGCCGCGCGCACGAACTTGCACAAGATCAGCGAGTCGAGCAGGGCGGCCCGATCTTCGGTGTCGATGGCGTCGAGGGCGGCCCGGGTGGCGTCCGGAGCAGGACCGTTCTTCTCCGCGAGATCGATCTCGTACCCCCCGGTCCGATTGTGGTCCGCGCCCCGCGTGCCCACGGCGAAGCCCAGAGCCTGGGTCTCGAGCGCTCTCGGCTCATAACCGGGCAACTCGAGTCCCTTGACCTGAGGCGCGAAATCGATGGCGTCCCGTCCGATCGACTTCGCCAGGCGAAGCGAGCCTTCCGCCAGACGCGCTCCCAGTCCCCGCCTCGATGCGATGTCCTCGAGCCAGCCGAGCAGACCCTCGGCATCCCCGAAAGACGGCCCGCCTTCGAGCAGCCCCCGCTCGCCGCACTCCATCGCGAAGGCCAGGGTCGCCCCGGCGGAGATCGTATCGAGGCCGAGTTCGTCGCAACGATGCGCCGCGGCCAGCACGACGTCGGCATCGGCGATCCCGCAGAGCGGGCCGAGCGCGAAGAGACTCTCGTATTCCACCCGGGTCTCGCCTCGGGGGTGTCTCTTCGCTGCGGCGGGTCTCTTCTCAGCGCCCTCGCCCGGGGAAATCGATCCGAACTCGAATCGATGCTCACATCCGATGGTGCAGCTCACGCAGGCAGCGCGGCGGCGCGCCCGTGACCCGTGCCAGCGCTCCACGGAAAGTTCCTCCGCCCCCTCGAAATGACCCTGCTGGAAGTTCCTCGTCGGCAGCACCCCGAGTCGATCGAAGGCGAGCAGATTCCCGACGGTTCCGAGTTCCCGGTATTTCGCCGTCGCCTCGCCGGCCACGAGGCGACGCAGTCGTGATGCGGCCCGCTCGACGCGGCCGGGGTCGGCAATCGGCGTATCGATCGAGCCGCGAACCGCGATCGCCTTCAGGCGCTTCGATCCCATGACCGCGCCGAGCCCCCCACGGCCCGCGTGCCGCCCGTCCGCGCTGAGACTCGCGAATCGCACGCGATTCTCCCCCGCGACCCCGATCGCGGCCACGCGACCAAAGGATGCCAGGGCCGCCGCCGTCTCGCGGGCCGAGCACCCCCAGTTCCTGCTCGGCCTGAGGCGCCCATCGACGAGTTCGGAGGGTTCCTCGCAGGCGCCGACGAGAACGATCGCATCGACGCCGAGACGCTTTCCCGCGATCGCGAAATGACTGCTCGACAGGGCATCCGACACACCGCCCGACAGGGGCGACTTCGCGACGACCGCGAATTTGGCCGAGGTCGTGAGCGGCGTGCCGACGAGGGGAGAGAACGCGAAGACGAGGGGGGCTTCGGGCGCCAAGGGGTCGACGCCCCGCGGCGCTTCCCGATGCAGCAACCAGGTCCCCAATCCGACCCCCCCGAGCGTTCGCCTGAGGATCGAATCCGGGATGGGAATCCGCTCGCCCTCACCGAGGCCCAGATCGAATCGCCAATAGCATCCGTGAAAGCCATCCACGACGAGAGGCTATCCCAGAACCCGAAGGCATGAAAAAGAAGGCGCCTGCGTCCTACTCGTCGAGCAGCGGATTCGGGGCTTCGTCGAGCAGCAATCCCTTCATCACCTTGCCCGTCGCATTGCGCGGAAGCGGCGTCTTTCGAAAGCACCACCGACTCGGGATCTTGAAAGGGGCGATCCGCCCGGTCAGCCATTCGCGCAGCACCTCCTCGGTCGGGGCGGCCCCCGCCTCCGGAACGATGACGGCCATCACCTCCTGCCCCAGTTCCGGATGATCGACACCCAGGACGGCCGCTTCCGCGATCAGGGGGCTCGCCTCGAGGGCCTGTTCGATCTCGATCGGATAGATGTTCTCGCCGCCGCGCAGGATGAGATCGCGGGCTCGTGAATTGATGTAGAGGCGCCCGGCCTCGAAACGTCCGATATCGCCGGTCTTGAGCCAGCGACCGGGCAGGATCGCTTCACGCGTCGCTTCGGGGTTCCGCCAGTATTCCGACATCAGGAGGGGACTCCGGACGTGGATCTCCCCCTCCTCGCCCTCGGGCAGCGGGCGACCCGAAGCGTCCCGGACCTCGACCTCGACGCCCGGCATCGGCCGGCCGACCGAATCCGGATGGCGTTCGAACTCCGCCCCGACGTTGATCGTCGCGATCCCGCCACATTCGGTCAGCCCGTATCCGATCGCCATCATGTCCCGCACGGCGGGCAGCGCTTCCCGGATCTGTCGTTGGAGTTCCCGACTCATGGGTGCGCCTCCGGAGCCGAGATTGCGCAGACTCGAAAGATCGAACTCGGCGAAACGCGGATCATTGACCACGCGATGGGCCATCGTCGACATCGCGCCCCAGCTCGTGACCTTCTCCCTCTCGATGAGACGCATGATCTCGACGGGATCGAAGCGTCCCTCGTGGAGCACGATCTTCGCGCCGGTCGCCAGCATCATCACGGCTCCGGTCAGGAGTCCCGACACATGGAAGAGGGGCGTCGTCAGGAGCGTGCAGGTCGGCCCGGGCGGCGAGGTCGCGCCGCTCGCGAGAAACATGGCCGCGCCGTTCAGGGTCTGGAGCCCCACACAGGCGATCACGGCCCGATGACTCAACACGGCGCCCTTGGGACGACCGGTCGTCCCGCTCGTGTAGAGGATGCAGGCGGGGTCGTCCTCGTCGACCTCTGCCCGGGGAAGTGCCGCGTCCTTTCCCGTGACGAAGTCCTGAACCTGGGACTCCATCTCGAGGACCGGGAACGGAAAGGAACGTCCCTGGATTCGCGCGAGTCGTTTGCGATCCCCGATCAGCAGCTTGGGATCCGAATCGCCCAGGGCGTATTCGGCCTCCTCCGCAGCCCACCATCCATTCATCCCGACGGCCACCGCCCCGAGACTCACGATCGCCCAGAACGAAAGGATCCACTCGGGCGAGTTGGCCCCGAAGAGGGCGACGCGATCCCCCGGTCCGATGCCGTATCCGGATTCGAGTGCCGCGGCGATATCCGCGACGGCGGCTCGGTGATCGTCGAATCGGATCCGCCTTTCCCCGCTCACGATGAATTCCTTGCCGTCGTGGTCTCGGGAGCGCTCGACGAGTTCGCCCAGGGAGCGGGGACGATCGGCCAGGACCCGCATCGGCACCCCCCGGACCTCCTCCTCGACCATCTCGAAGGGCGCGCCCGGGCCGGTCAGATTGTCGAGAATCGTCTTCGTATCCATGTCTTCCTCACTTCCCCGTCTCCATGGTAAATTGGAATCGACCGATCTCAACCTTACTCGTCAACCCCGACGCCCTGCTCTCGGAATGCAGCATCACCCGCGCCGCTGCACGAGCGATCCGAACGCGACGAGGCCCACACCGGGTTACGGGATCTCGATTCCGGTCGATTCTCCTGAGTCGCGCTTTGGTTAGAATGCCCCCGATGAGCATCGAGACGTCCATCGACCCGGACGGAGGCTTCGCGCACCACGTCGCGACCGGTGCCCCCACCGCGGCCGATTTCATCAGCGCCCTGCAAGAGCTCTATGCGGATCCGCGTCATGCGCCGGAGAAGGGAGGGATCTGGGATCTGCGGCGAGTGGACTCGATCGGTGTCACGACCGAGGACATGCTGCGGATCGTGGAGCATATCCGCGAGACCCGGGGCCCCCAGCCCGGAAGAACCGCCCTCGTCGTCGGGCGCGATGTCGAATTCGGTCTGGGCCGCATGTACCAGGCCTACTCCGAATCCGTCGTCACGTTCCGTGTCTTCCGGGATTGGGAGGCGGCCCTCGCCTGGATCACGCAGGAACCGCGTCCCGAGGACCAGGAGCAACGATGAAAGCCTCCCCTGGCGGAGGCGCAGTCCTGTCCGATCTCGTGATCCGACTTCGAATCCCGTCGGTGGAGGCGGCGACCGGGGCGATGACACGCTTCCAGCCCGTCGCAGAAAACTCTTTCCCGCAACCGATCATCCCCCGACCATCGCGTCGATCACGCTGACCCTCTCGTCCGGCCCGACGGGAACCGAGAGATCGCGCACGAGATCGCGACCGGCCACGGAAACCAGATAGGGCTTCCGGACCCGGCCGGCCGCCAGGAGCGAACTCGCCTCCGGCTGCTTCCCGAGGATCTCGCCCAGGGTCCCGACCGGGACGCGCCAGGGCGACCCGCCACCGCGGCGCAGCGCTGCCGACCTTCCCAGGAATTCGATTTCGGCGCTCGCGTCGGGCTCGACCGACCGTACGGCTTCCAGGTATTCCCGGGGTGTATTGAAACCCGTCCACGGCCGGGGCCCGTGCGAGGCCAACGGCTCGAACTCGAATCGCGCACAAGCGAGGGCCTCGAGCAGGGCGCGGGGTCGCCGGATCCCGTCCGCGAGGAGGGCCTCGGCTCTTTCCCCGGCCTGCCGCGGATAGATCGCCGACAGGACCTGCACGTGCCCTTCGGCGACCGGCGCGATCGTCCTGCCCGCCGCGAAGAGCGCATTGACGTACTCGGCAGACAGATGCGGGGCATCCACGCTGGTCACGAAGGCCCAATCCGATTCGATCGCCGCGAGTCCCTCCCGGATCCCGGCCAGCGGCCCGAGACCCGGCTTCCGATCAGACACGATCCTCGCGGGCAGATCGGGCAGGACGAGGTCCGCCGACTTGACCACCACGATCTCGGACACGAGCGGCCGCAGCCGATCGACGACGTGTTCGACCATCGACCGTCCGAACCAGGGCAGCCACGCCTTCGTCCGCCCCATCCGGGACGAACGCCCGCCGCAGAGAACGATCCCGGCGCGGCTCACGACGCTCCCGAAGATCGTTCAGCCATCCTCGACACGGTGCACCCGATCCGGAAACCGGTCGAGGATCGAGAGCAGGGGACCGAGCGCGACCTGTCCCAGGCCGCAGATGCTGGTCTGCGCCATCGTCTCGTCGAGTGCGCGAATCGTCTGTTCGGTCCGAGCGGAAATCCCGCCCGACTTCTCGATCAACCCGACCGCCTTCTCGCAACCGATCCGGCAGGGAACGCATTTTCCACACGATTCGTTGCGGAAGAAGCGCGTGACGGAAAGCCCGACGTCGAGCAGGTCGCGCCCCTCGGCGATGAAGACGGCCGCCCCGGATCCCAGCATGCTGCCCGCCCGGGCGACGGCGTCGAAATCCACTTCGAGGTCGAGGGACTCGGGCCCGAGAAAACGACTCGATGCGCCACCGGGCGCCATGGCAAGCAACGCCCGCCCCGCCTTCATTCCGCCATGGCGTTCCAGCAATTCGCCGAACGTCGTTCCGACCGGAACGAGGGAGACCCCGGGGCGCTCGACGTCACCGCTGACCGACATGAACTTGTGTCCAGAGCAGTCACCGCGCCCGAGGCCATGCCACCAGTCGGCGCCCTGCCCCACGATGCCCACCGCGTGCACCAGGGTCTCGACGTTGTTGATGAGGGTCGGTTGCCCGTGAAGCCCGGCGACGCCGGGATAGGGCGGCTTGTTGCGGGGCTCTCCTCGTCGGCCTTCCATGCATTCGAGCAGCGCCGTCTCTTCGCCGAGGACGTACCCGCCCGGAGACACGAAGACATCGACATCGAAAGAGAAATCACTTCCGAAGATCTCGTTCCCGAGCGCGCCGAGTGAACGCGCGCGTTCGATCGCCGCTTCGAGTCGTCGCCGTTCCGCCTCGTACTCATGTCGGATGAAGACCGTTCCCCGACGCGCCCCGATGCAGAATGCCGCGATCGCCATCCCTTCGAGAAGGAGATGGGGGAGATCATGGATCAGCTCGCGATCCTTGAAGGTGCCCGGCTCGCTCTCGTCCGCATTGCAGACGACATGCTTCGGATCGCCGGCCTGGTCCGCCACCAGGGACCATTTCCGACCGGTCGGGAAGCCCGCCCCACCCATCCCGCGAAGACCAGCGACCTCGAGCGTCCGGATCGGCGCGTCGCGCGGCCCGCGAAGACAATCGCGCAGGACCCGATAGTCCGCTCCACCCGTCCTGCCGGCCTCGTCCGCTTCGACATCCGGCCAGATCCCGGGCGACCGGACGACCGGCTCGCGATTCCGGGAAGCGACCCGATCCGCCACCGCGGCGAGATCCCCGGCATCGACGATCGCATGCCCGATCGTCGCGGCGGGTGCCCGGTCGCATCGACCGAGACACGAGCGCTCCCGGATGACGACACCACCGCGCTCGCTTGCCCACTCGCGCAGTCGAGCGCATGCGGATTCCGCTCCGGCGAGCCGGCAGGACAGGTCCCGACAGACCCCGACCTCGGTGCCGGCCGGCGGCTCGCGACGAAAGCTCGAATAGAAGGTGGAAAGACCCTCCAGCCGATGCAGGGGAACCCGAAGCCGTTCGGCCAGGGAAGCCAGGGCCTCCGGAGAAAGCCAACCCTCGGCCTCTTGTAGCCGAACCAGCTCCTGGAGGAGATCAGCCATCCAATCCGCTCCTCCTCCTTTCGACCTTCTCGACCCCGTCGGTCCCGCACCCGTCCCGACGCCGCCCGATCGTCCCGGGGGCGGAGTCTACCCCATCGACTTTCCAGCGGCGGAATCCGGGGGTCGTGCGGATCGGGAAGAACGGCCTACGCTCCCGCCGCCATGGAACGAGCACGAACCAACGACGCCCTCTTCCTCCGGATCGCCGACGGCGGGAACGGAAACCGCTATCGGCCGACGCCCCTGGCGAGCGGCCCCTGGAATCCGGCCCATCAGCATGGCGGTGCTGTCGCCGGCCTCCTGACCCGGGAACTCGATCGCATGCCCTCGCCGGTCCCCATGCGGCTCTCACGCATCACCGTCGAGATGTTCCGCGGCGTGCCACTCACGCCCCTGCGGATCGAAACCCGGGTCCTGCGCGCCGGGCGACGCATCCAGAGTGTCGAGGCCAACCTCTTCGACGAGCAGACCCAGGTCGCGCGCGCGACGGGCCTGCGGATCCGGACCGACCCCGCGATGGCAATCGTCGCGTCGAGCGAGTCACCCGATCCGGACGTGGGAACGCCGCCCGATCGCGTACCGCCGCTTCGTCGGATGACGGGTTTCACGGAACCGCCCGGATTCATCAAGGCGGTCGATCTTGCACGGGAGGACGACTTCGAGCCGGGCGGGCTCGCCAACGTCTGGGTCCGCTTGCGTTGCCACCTGATGCAGGGCGAAGAAACGACTCCGATTGAAAGGCTGGCCACCCTGGTCGATTTCGCGAGTGGAACGGGCAACCCGATGGACTACACGAAATACTCGTCGATCAACCCGGATCTCTCGATCCATGTTCTCCGGGTTCCCCGATCCGACTGGATCGGGATCCGCGGCATCACCCTCCGGGCCGACGACGGCATCGGCCAGAGTTCCGCCACGATCCACGATCTGAAGGGCCCGATCGCGACGGCCCAGGCGAGCCTGCTGCTGGACCGGCGCTGATGTCCCTTTCCCGGGCAGGTCGCCACGAAGGGACGACGAGGTGGAGCCTGGACAGCCGCTACGGGACATCCCCGATTCGGCTTCGCGGCCGGGAACGGGTAGCCTGGGCCCGGGCCCGGGCCCGCGCAAGCACCCGCAGCGTCGCCCGGACAGGACACGAGGCATGCGCGGCAGCATGCGGACAAGAAAAGAGGAGAGGAAGGAAATGGGAAAGCTCGATGGCCGGGTGGCGATCGTCACGGGAGCAGGACGGGGCATCGGCGCGGAGGTCGCACGGACGTTCGCAGCCGAGGGGGCGGCCGTCGTCGTCAATGATCTCGGGGCCACGATGGATGGCCGCCCCGAGGACGGAACGCCCGCCGAAGAGGTGACCGAAGAGATCCTGTCCTCAGGCGGACGCGCGATCGCGAACAATTGCGACATCACGGACTTCGAGGCGACCGGCGCACTCGTCGCCCAGGCCATCGAGGCGTTCGGCAAGCTCGACATCGTCGTCAACGTCGCGGGAATCATCCGGGACGGCATGATCTTCAAGATGGACGAGCAGCAATTCGATGCG
>DRKE01000167.1 GCA_011051925.1 Deltaproteobacteria bacterium | reverse complement strand
GGCCTTTCGAAGGGAGGATGTCCCGTGAGCATTTCGTAGAGCACGCAACCGAAGGCGAAGAGGTCGGCTCGGGGATCCACCCTTTCGCCCCGGAGCTGCTCCGGGGGCATGTAGGGCGGGGTGCCGATGGCGATTCCCGGTCGGGTCAACGCGCTGCCGCTGGCATCGAGGGCGAGTCCGAAATCCGTGATCTTGACCTCGCCGTGACGGCCGATGAGCAGGTTCTGGGGTTTGATGTCGCGATGGAGCGTGCCTTCGGCATGGATCGCTTCGAGCCCGCGGGCGATCTCCAGGGCGATGGTCGCGGTGATCCGCCATGGGAGTCGGAACTCGCTTTCGAGGACCCGCGAGAGATCGATGCCGTCGACGTATTCGGTGGCGATGTACTGGGCGCCGCGGTGTTGAAAACGATCGTAGACGCTGACCACGTTCGGATGATGCAGTCGGGCTGCCGCGATCGCTTCGCGCTCGAAGCGGGCCTCGAGTTCGGCGTCTCGGGCGAGTTCGACATGGATGCGCTTCAGGACGGCGGGCCGGTCCAGGCTTTCCTGCCGCGCGAGGACGACGACCCCCATGCCGCCGCGTCCGAGTTCGCGTTCGACCGTGAAGCCGCCGAGCCGTCGACCGACGAGGGTCGCGGCGCTCATGCGTCGTCTTCCAGGCTCCAGGCTCGAGCGTCCGGTTCCCGCTCCTCGACGACGTATTGCAGCTCGCATTCTCCCAGCCGGATCCGGTCTCCATGCTTGAGGGGCGAAGACAGGACTTCTGCGCCGTTCACGAACACGTGGTTCGTGCTGGCGAGATCGCGGATGCCGAAGCCTTCGCCGTCGAGTTCGAGGGCGGCATGCTCGGACGAGACCGAGGCGTCGTCGATCCGGATCCCCGCGCCAGGCGATCGGCCGATGATCGTGCGCCTGCCCTGGAGCAGGAACTCGGTTCCGGCTGCGGGGCCGCGAAGAAGGGTGATGCTCGCGCGGTGGCGTTCCAGGAAGGGCTGTGCCGGCTCGGGTTCGATCGATTCGACCCGGCGAGTTCGTCCGTCGTGCATGCTTTTCCCCCGATGAGGCGCCGCCGTGATTGGGGCCACGGTTCCATGTCGGCAGGTCCGTCGGGGCGGGTGGTGAGGAGGATCACGGTTTCGGGTCGAGAAGCGCCCTGCGGGCCGCCAATGGGTCGCGAAGCGGATGCGCACGAAGCTTCGCGATCTCCCGAGCCGTATAGGCCGGATCCGGCGGAGCATGCGCAATCTCCGTGAGCACCCAGTTCAAGAGCGCCGCGAGGTCGGCATCTCCGACGGGAGCCTGGGCAACGCCGGGGACGCGGCCGAGGTAGTCACGCCCCCCGTCCACGTCGAGGAGCACGCCGATCTCGCGCAGGTCGGGTGCAATTCCCGGGATGCCACGACCGTCGAGACGATGGCAACCGGAACAGTGGAGCGCGTAGGCCTCTGGCGGAGGCCGCTTCGGCTCCGGGTCGGCTTTCGCGAGGTTGGACATCGTTGGGAGCAGCAACACCAGGATCCATCGGCCGGATCGCGCGCGCGCTCCGAGAGCGGGTCTGCTTGCCAGGCGCCGGCCGCTTCCCGGCTTCATCTTTCGGGCTGACGCTCCGTTGCCTGGCCGATCACGACTGCGATCGAGCAGTTGTAGATGTTCGAGCTGGCTCCGGCGCACCAGTTGATGTCGTTGTTCCGATACCAGTGGTACTCCGGCCGTTCCCCTTCGTTGCGATTGCAGACGCAGCGACCGCAGACGCTTCTTCCGCAGCAGTCGTTGTACGAGATCAGGTAGTCCTTTCCGTCCGATGGATTCCGGCAGGTGCCGACCCAGGTGACCGGTGTGACCTCCGTGCCCGGTGGGCAGGTGGTCGCGGAGCCCCCGCAGCAGGCGCAGAGCGAACCGTCGATGGCGCAATGTCGCCAATAGTCGCAGCTCGTGGGATCGCCTTCCGGGCCGGAGATGTCTTCCCTCGGCGCCGGCACACGCGGGGCGCTATCGGTTCCGGCGGACGCTCGCGCGATCGGAAGCAGGGGCAGGCTCGCACCACCCACGAGGAGCAGGCCGAGCCGGCCGAGGAAATGGCGGCGTCCCGTACGGCGGGCCATCGCTCGTGCGCGCTCCTCGAAGAAGGCATCGAAGAATCCCATCAGGCGGCTCCCTTTTCCAGTCCGTCCCCCTTCGGTCCCGGGTCCGTTCGCGGATCGGTCCCGAGGGTCCGCGGGCCTGCTTCGAGAAAATCCTGAAGGGAGGCGACGTCGAGTCGATCGGCTTCGAAGAGGCTTTCCACGTGCTCACGGGTATTGACGAGCCCGCGGGCCCGGATCGTTCCATCCCGCTCGATCAGGAAGGCATGGGGCAGTTTCGAGACTGCGAGCGAGATTCCGAGATCCGCGGAAAGGATGTAGTCGCTTCGGGCGATCCCCTTCTCGCGACAGAATCGTTCGTGTTCTTCCCGCGATCCGTCACTGGCGTGAAGAAGCCGAGTCCGGCCTGCCGTCGCTTCGACCATGCGCCGAAGAGTCGGTAGCAGCGTGGCGCAGACGGGGCAGGTGGGAGAAAGAAAGAAGAGCAGGGTCCGATCGAAGGATCCATCGGGATCCGCGATCCGGATGGGCCGCCCATCGAGGTCCTCGAGAGGCAGCTCCGGGATCCGGTCCCCCACGGCCGGCCCCTTCGCCACGGCAAGAGCGCCGACCGGCGCGATCCGCTCGTGGAGGAGCCCGATCTGGCGCGTCAGGGCGAGCACGACGAGGCCCAACACGCAGACGAGAATCCAGAGCAGGAGGTTGGAAACGATCAGGGCATCCGTCATGTCGAGTGCACTCCCTGGCGTGTCGGCCGGGGTTGGCCCGCGAGCTGGTTCGCCGCCTGGAAGAGGAGCGAGAGGACGAGGAAGCCGCCGAGGAGGGTGATCGCGTCGACGAAGACGAAGGGCCGGTTGGCGACGGGCAGGAAGAGGGCCAGGGCGCCAAGCGCCAGAACGAGATTCCGCCAGATCATCCAGGCTGAAAGCGGCTGTCGGTTGTCCGGGCCCAGGCAACCACAATCGATCTCGCGCCGACCCCGCACGAGATTGATCGCGAGGGCGAGCGTGTAGAGCCCGAGCAGAGCCAGGGTGGCCGTTCCCGCCTGGGGACCGGGGAAGCCGCCGACCAGACCGAGGAAGACGAGGAGCTCGGCGACGACGACGAAAGCCGCGCCCGGAAGCGTGAGGGCACGGGGAAGGATCTCGTGGTTCGCGAAGGTTTCCAGGAAGGCGTGTCGATCGCGGACCTTGTGGAAGGCGGCGAGACCGAAGAGGGTGGCCAGGCAGACGCGGAGCAGCAGGGCGATGGCAGGATCGAGGTGGAGGACTTCCATCTCAGGGGACCCCCAGGGTCGGTCCGAAGAGTCCCGCCTCGTTCAGGATCCGAAGGGCCTTTCCGGAATCCGGATCGACCACGCCGATTGCACCGAATTCGGCGTTCCGCATGAAGAGCAGCGGCGAGGCGTCCTGGCTGACGGTGATGGAGTGGACGGTGTCCGCCGGAAGGATCCAATCGAGGAGCTTGAAGCCGAAGCTGTCGGATTCGATCCCGAGCCTTCCGCCGAGGAAGCTGGCCGCGAGCGGCGGCGGTTCGATCCGCGCCACGCGCTTCCGGGCATCGAGGTCGAAGACCCAGATCTCCGGTCCTGCATCCTTGTGCGAACCCGGGCCGCCTTCGTGCATGACGACGAAGAGGCGTCTGCTGGGCGCGTGGATCGCGACCAGTTGGAGGCCGCCCGGTCGCCAACCGGAAGGTCCCGAGCCGCCGTCCTCGCCGAAGATCGACCAGGCCGGTTTGATTCGCGGGGTCGCGCCGGAAAAGTCGACTTCGAGGACCCGTCCCTGGAAGGAAACGAAGACCCAACGACGACCCAGTCTGCCCGCCGAGGTGAAGACCGGATCTTCGAGAGTGTCGAAGAATTTCTCGCTGTGCGAGATGCCCGCCTGGTGCCCCTCGGCGGTCAATTCGACGACAGCGACCGTCCCGTCGCCGCAGAGGCTGGCGAATCGATGGTCATCGATCGGATAGATGCCCGCGCAGCCGGCCACGCCGATCTCCTCGACGAAGTGCCGCGCGTCGAGGTCGAGAATCGAAACGGAGGTCGCCGGGAACTGGTTGAAGACACCCAGGAAGCGTGGGCCGAGTCGGCTCGAGTAGGCGATCGCGGTATTGCCATTCGCGGCCCGGGTGGGAAAGACGATCTCCGCCTTGAAAGCGAGGGTATCGAGATCGTAGATCGTGAGGAAGTCGATCCGTTCTCCCCGGTTCCCTCGCGCATAACCCACATCGACCGAGTAGATCTCCCGGCGATCGCGAGCCACGATCGGAACCTGGGGGGTCAGCAAGAGGGGTGAATCGATCATCCCGAGGACTTCGCCGTTGTCACCGTCGAAGAGCAGGCTATGGCCGAGCAAGCGATCGGGGACCCAGAGCCAATGGTCCCCGATCGGCGGAAGCGTCGCGACCGAGGGTCGTTCGGTCGGTGTCGGGATCTCGTCATCGGCCGCCATCGGGAAGGCTCCCAGCATGACGCCCAGGGCGAGCAGGACTCGGGGGAGCGCGGGGAACGCGGTTCCCTTCCGAATCGGTCGATTGCTTCGGAGGCGGGTGTTCAAGGAGGCTTCCTGCTCTTCGTCTTCCCGGTATCGGGAGCCGGCATCCGGTCGGTTCGAATCATATCACCGGATCGGGCGATCGCCTGCATAACAGGGCCGCGCGCCGGGCCGGGAAGGGCGGCCGGTCCGTCCGGTCGGGGAAGAGGATCGGGCCGTCCGGGAATCGGGTTCGAGGCGTTTTCCAGGCGCTATAGTGCCGCGCATGGCTTTCGATGTGACGGATTTCAAGACCCTGATCAGCCTCGAGCCCCATGGTCCCGATGTCTTTGTCGGCGTGGGGCCCGCCTACCCCTGGGGTCGCGTCTATGGCGGACAGGTGGTCGCGCAGGCCCTTCGCGCGGCCCATTCGACGGTCGACGAGGGTCATTTCGTCCATTCACTGCATGCCTATTTCATCCGCGGCGGAGACTGTGAAGAGCCGATCCGCTACGAGGTCGATCGGATCCGGAACGGCCGTTCCTTCGTCACTCGCCGGGTCGTCGCCCGGCAATCCGTCGGACCGATCCTGAATCTTTCGGCCTCGTTCCAGATCCGCGAAGACCAGGCGGACGTGCAGGAATGTGCGATGCCGACGGGACTCCCAGGGCCCGAGGAGCTTCCGGCGGAGGATTGGGGCGAGATCCTGGAGCGTCGGATGATTCCGACCGAAGGGGCACACGCCTCGGCCTGGCTCCGGATCGCGGGCTCGATCGCGGAGGATGCGATCACCGAGGCCTGTGCGCTGGCCTTCGCTTCGGACGACATCCCGACCGAGGCCGCGAGCCGCTCCCATCCGCTCCACCCGACCCTGACCCAGGATCCCGATTCCTGGGGCAAGACCTTCATCAACGCCAGTCTGGACCACACGATCTGGTTCCATCGTCGGGGTCGGCAGGACGACTGGGTGTTGCACGATTTCCAGGGGCACGGCGTGGTCGGCGGCCGCGGGTTGACCGTCGGCCAGGTCTACAGCCGGGAAGGCGTCCATCTCGCGACGGTCGCCCAGGAGATCCTGATCCGGGAACGGACGCGCTGAGTCCACCCCGGGCCCGGCAACCCGGGCTCGGGGCCCTCAGGCGGCCGGGCCCGGGTGGACCCATGGATCAGCTGCTCGGCGCCTCCAGGATGTGGATGCCGCAGCACGTACCGAGGCCGATCACGTGGGCCAATCCGATGCGCGCGCCCTCGGCCTGGCGCTTCCCGGCGTTGCCGCGAAGATGGGTCGCGATCTCGTAGACGTTCGCGATGCCCGTCGCCCCGATCGGATGACCCTTCGAGAGCAGTCCGCCCGACAGATTGACCGGGATGCGGCCGCCGTGCCAGGTGGCCTTCTCGTCGATCAGCTTGCCCGCTTCGCCGTCGGCGCAGAGGCCGAGGTTCTCGTAGTGGAGCACTTCCGCGGTCGCGAAACAGTCGTGCAGCTCGACGAGGTCGAGATCCTCGGGACCGACGCCGGCCATCTCATAGGCCTGCGCCGCCGCATTCCGGGTGCACGTATTGACGTCGGGCATGACCTCGTCCCGATCGGTCCAGGGATCCGTCGTGAGGACGGAGGCCCGGATCCGGACGGCCTGACTTCCGAGACCCAGCTCCTTCATCTTCTTCTCGGACATGAGCACGGCCGCAGCGGCCCCATCCACGTTCGCTGAACACATGAGCTTCGTGTTGGGATAGGAGATCATCTCCGCGTTCATGACCTCTTCCAGAGGGGTTTCGATCTGGTAGCGGGCCTTCGGGTTCATCGTCGAGTGGTGATGGTTCTTGACGGCGATCTGCGCGAACTGTTCGAAGGTCGTTCCGTATTTTCGGGAATGGGCCATGCCGGCTTCGGCAAAGACGCAGGGCATCGCGCCCGAGCCGAGCAGTCCTTCGGGCGAGATGCCCGATCGGCTGCCGCCGCCTCCGCCGAGCATGCCCGCACCCGCGAGCTTCTCGACGCCCACGGCAAGAACGATGTCGTAGATCCCGGCCTTGATCGCGGTCCAGCCCTCGCGCAGCGCGGTCGCGCCCGTCGCACAGGCATTCGAGCAGTTCACGACCGGAATGCCCGTCTGCCCGATCTCCTGCTGGATCTGTTGGCCGACCATGCCGGCCGCCATCAGCAGATTGCCGCTGTAGAGGGCCTCGATGTCGTTGATCGTCACGCCCGCGTCGTCGAGAGCGAGCAGCGCCGCCTCCGCGCCGAGCGAGGCGATGGAACGATCGGGGAATTTGCCGAACTTGATCATGTCGGTGCCGGTGATGTAGACGTCTTCGCTACCCATGTGATGACTCCTGGTGTCGGCCATCTGGTGGCCGGTGTGTCTCTGGATGTTGCCGGGACCCTCGATGTCCCGTGTCTCGTGACCCGATCCGTCTTCGTGCGGTTCGCAACCGTTGCGGAATCCGGCGGACGGGTTTCGCTTCGATTCAGGCCGCGGGCTTGAGGAAATAGGCGAGGTACTCGTTGCCCTCGGCATCCTTGCGCGGCGCGATCTGGAAGACGACGTCGACGTCCATCCCGAGTTGGATCTTCTCGGGGTCGGGCTCGACGTCGATCAGGTTGGTCTTGATCGTTCCGCCCCCTTCGAGATCCGCGATCGCCGAAACGAAGGGAACGTCGATGCCGGGAAAAGCCCGATAGATGATCGAATAGGCATGCAGCGTTCCCTTCGTCGAGAGCCGAAAGGGCTCGAGGGTGTCACGGCCGCCACATTTCGCGCAGGCCATCCGGCTCTTGAGCGTGATGGCACCGCAGCTCTTGCATTTGAAGCCCTGAAGGTAGGGATCCCCGGATTCGGGAATCTGGACGAGGGGTGTGATCGGGAGGGGGTGTTCGGACAAGTTCTTGAACTCCATTGGCGTGTGTGTTTGTGTGTGTCGACGTGCGTGGGGACACGTTTCGAGGGCGCACGGGATGTCGCCGCGCGGTATCCCTGGAAGGCTTCCGCGTTCCGGGTCCTTCACGATAGATCACTTCCGCCCGCCTTTGCCAAGCGAGCGTTCGCCGCCGACCGAGAGGCTCTCGAAGCCCCGGAAGCTGGGATTGCCGGCATAGCGGGTCTCGCCCTCGCCCGACGAAAGGCGTGGGAATCGCGCCAACAGGACGGAGAGCGTCTCGGCGGCCTCGAGGCGGGCCAGGTGGGCGCCCAGGCAGAAATGGCGTCCGCCGCCGAAGGACTGATGGTGGGTATCCCGGCGTTCGATGTCGAAGCGATCCGGTTCGGGGTAGACGGCCGGATCCCGGTTCGCCGCGGCCAGCGACACCGAGAGGGACTCGCCCTGCAGGATCTCGACGCCGTCGAAGACCATGTCTTCATGGGCGATCCGTCCGGAGTTGGTGACGGGCGAGTCGTAGCGGAGGACCTCTTCGACGGTATTCTTCATCAGCTCCGGGCGGGCGCGCAGTTTCTCGAGCTCTCGCGGGTGTCGCAGAAGCGCTGCGACCGCGTTGCCGATCAGATCCGTCGTCGTGAGGTTGCCCGCGAGCAGCAGCAGGGTGCATTGCGAGACGATCTCCGCATCGGTCAACCGATCGCCGGCTTCGTCGGTCTGGAGCATCGAGCTGATCAGGTCGTCGCCCGGGTGCTGACGTCGTCTTTCGATCTCGTCCGCGAGGAAAAGCCGGAGTTCCACGAGAGCCCGATCCGCAGCAGCCACGTCAGCCGGGTCGTTCACGGGACTGAAAGCCGTCTTGATCGAGGCGTCCGACCAGCTCTTGAATCGGGCGTGTTGTTCGGGGTCGACGCCGAGCAGCTCGGCGATCACGACCGTCGGGATCGGCTTGGCGACGGATTCGATGAGATCGAATTCACCGTCCTCGATCCCCTCGATCACGCGCACGGCGACCGCCCGTGCACGCGGGCGCCAACGCTCGACGGCCCGCGGTGTGAACGGATGCCGAACGAGGTTCCGGAGCCGACGATGTCCGGGATCGTCCATCAGGAGCATCGAGGGTTCTTCGTCGTCGCGCCCCAGGAAACGTCGGGTGAAGCTGTCTTCGAGTCCCTTGCGTGGGTCGGTCCAATAGCGGGGATCGCGCAGGATCTCGAATACGTCGTCGTGCCGCGTGAAGACGATCCGGCCGAGCTCGCGATCGCGATGGATGGGGTCGTTTTCGCGCAGGCGGGCCAGGATCGGGTAGGGATCCTCGCGAAAGGCGGGATCGAGTGCCGTCAACTGGATTCCGGTCGGCAGATCGGAATCTTCTGGCGGAGGGGATTCGCGGAGCTGAGATGACACGGAGGGGTGGCTCCAGGCGATCGGGCGTCGCGGGCTCGAGTCTAGCACCGCGCCGCGGGGGCTGGCAGCCCGGGCTCCGGGCAGGGAACGGCGATGGGGGATCCGGGGGACCGGGATCGACGGACTGGATGGAGGGCAGAGCGACTCGGATCCGGATCGGCGCGGCGCTTCGCCCCCGATCGGAAAAAACGCTCCGATTCGTCCGGAAGGGCCCGAATCCTCTCGGGATTCCGTTATGGTATGGAGCCGCCTCGAACCCTCCGTGCATCGATGAACGTCGTGGGGACCCTCGGGTCTTCGTGCGGCGGACCGCGTCGAGGACGCGGGGCGGAGGGGCGCCGCGAGCGCGGGACCCGACGGGGTCGGGCGAGGAAGGGAAGGAGCAGGCGGACATGATGATGGAAGGCGTACGGCTGATGGTCGTGGGGATGATCACCGTCTTTGCCTTTCTGACGCTGCTCGTCGGAATGATGAAGACCTCGGCCGTCTTCTTCGAGCGGTTCGCACACCGGTTTCCGGAAGACCCGGCACCGGAGTCCCCGGTCTCGCGCGGCGGGCCCGGAGACGAGGAGATCGCTCTGGCGATTGCCGTCGCGGAAGCGCGTCGGATGGCCCGAGCCGCCGGCCGAGGCCGGTAGCGGCCAGTAGGAAGATCCAGCTATGACGAAAAAGCGCATCTCGGTCATGAACACTTCCTTTCGGGACGGCTTCCAGTCGGTCTATGGCGCCCGGGTCAAGACCGCGGACTTCCTGCCGGCACTCGAAGCCGCCGTCGCTGCGGGCTTCACGCATTTCGAGGCGGGCGGCGGTGCCCGCTACCAGTCCCTCTATCTCTACTGCCAGGAAGACGCCTTCGACATGATGGACGCCTTCCGGGAGACGGCGGGGCCGGACGCGAATCTCCAGACCCTCGCGAGGGGCGTCAATGTCGTGGGGCTCGACTCGCAGAGCTCGGACATCATCGATCTGCACGCCCGGCTCTTCAAGAAACACGGCATCACGACGATCCGGAACTTCGATGCCCTGAACGACGTCCGGAACCTCTCGTATTCGGGACGTTGCATCGCCGAAGCGGGATTGAATCACGAAGTCACGATCACGTTGATGGAGCTTCCGCCGGGCTGCAGCGGTGCCCACACGCCCGAGTTCTACATGGGCGTGCTCGAGGCGATCCTCGACGACGGGGTCCCATTCCATTCGATCTGCTTCAAGGACGCTTCGGGGACGGCCGTTCCGTCGAAGGTCTACGACACGATCAAGCTCGCTCGGAAGCGCCTGGGCGACGAGATGCACATCCGGTTGCATACCCACGAGACGGCGGGCGTGAGTGTCAGCGCGTACATCGCGGCGCTCGATGCCGGCGCCGATGGAATCGATCTGGCGATGGCGCCGACCTCGGGCGGGACCAGTCAGCCGGATTTCATCGTCATGTGGCATGCGCTGCGGGGGACCGAATACGATCTCGGACTCGATGTCGACAAGGTGGTCGAGGCCGAAGCCGTCTTCAAGGAATGCATGCAGGACTATTTCCTGCCCCCCGAAGCCACGACGGTCGAGCCGCTGATTCCCTATTCGCCGATGCCCGGCGGCGCGCTCACGGCCAATACGCAGATGATGCGGGATGCGGGAACCCTGGATCAGTTTCCGGCGGTGATCGACGCGATGAGCGAGGTGGTCCGGAAGGGGGGCTTCGGGACGTCGGTGACGCCCGTCAGCCAGTTCTATTTCCAACAGGCCTACAACAACGTCGTCCTCGGGCCCTGGAAACGCATCGCCGAGGGCTACGGCAAGATGGTGTTGGGCTATTTCGGCAAGACGCCCGTTCCGCCGGACGAGGGGATCGTCCGCCTCGCGAGCGAACAGCTCGGACTGGAGCCGACGACCCGCAATCCGCGCGAGATGAACGACGAGGATCCAGCCAAGGGGATCGAGGCGGCGAAGGCGCTCCTCGCCGAGCATGGCCTCGAGGCGACCGAGGAATCGATCTTCATCGCGTCGGCGTTGAAGGACAAGGGGATCGCCTTCCTGAAGGGCGACCGGCCGGATGGCGTCCGGAAGGTCGACCCCGGCGCCGCCTCCGGGAAGGACGCGGGCGCCTCGGGCGGGAATGCCTTCACGGTCGAGGTGGGCGATCGGCGCTATGAAGTCATTCTCGAAGACGGCCAGGCCCGGGTGAATGGCCGGGACTACCGCTATTCGATCTCGGAAGGGGTTTCGCGGACCTCGGCTTCCCCGTCGGCCGCGGCGACGGGGGAGGGCCAGATCGTTCATGCAGAGCTCGCGGGCCAGGTCCTTCGGGTCGTGGTGCAGGAGGGCGATGTCGTGGCCGAAGGGGATGTCCTGCTCCTCCTCGAAGCGCTCAAGATGGAGATCGAGATCAAGGCGACCTGTGCGGGGACCGTGCGTGCCATCCTCGTCGCGCCGGATCAGAAGGTCGCGACCGGGGACGCCCTCGTGGAGATCGTCCCTTGAACATCGTCTTCGAACTCTGGCAATCGACGGGGCTGGCCAACCTCACGGGTGGTCAGGCCGCGATGTTTCCGATCTGCCTGCTTCTGCTCTATCTGGGAATCAAACGCGGCTTCGAACCGCTCCTGTTGATTCCGATCGGATTCGGCGGATTGCTCGCGAACATCCCCGTGGCCGACATCGCGGGTCCGGACGGATTCCTGGGCATCATCTACCACGCCGGAATCAGCAACGGGCTCTTCCCGCTCCTCATCTTTCTCGGGGTCGGTGCGATGACGGATTTCGGGCCGCTCCTCGCCCATCCGAAGACGGCGCTGTTGGGCGCTGCGGCGCAGTTCGGGATCTTCACGACCCTGATCGGGGCCCTCGCGCTCAGCGAGGCCCTCGATTTCATCGACTACGACCTCGGTGATGCGGCCGCGATCGGCATCATCGGGGGCGCCGATGGCCCGACGGCGATCTTCCTGGCCGGTCGACTCGCGCCCGATCTCCTGGGGGCGATCGCGATCGCCGCCTATTCCTACATGGCGCTCGTGCCGATCATCCAACCGCCGATCATGCGGCTGTTGACGACCCGGGCCGAACGCGAGATCAAGATGGTGCAGCTACGACCGGTCAAGAGGATCGAGCGGATCCTCTTTCCGCTGCTGGTCCTGGCGGCTTGTATCGTGCTCGTGCCGGACGCGACGCCGCTCGTGGGAGCCGTGATGTTCGGCAACCTGCTCAAGGAATGCGGCGTCGTCGAACGTCTGGCCGGCGCCGCCCAGAACGAGCTCATCAACATCGTGACGATCCTGCTCGGTCTGGCGGTGGGCAGCAAGCTGGCGGCGGACAAGTTCCTGACCGCGGAAACCCTGGGCATCCTCGTTCTCGGCCTCATCGCCTTCGCGATCGGAACGGCCTCCGGCGTGTTGCTCGCGAAACTGATGAATCTCGTGAGCCGGGAGCCGATCAACCCGCTGATCGGTGCGGCCGGCGTGAGTGCCGTGCCGATGGCGGCGCGGGTCGTGAACAAGGTCGGTCTCGAGAGCAATCCCCACAATTTCCTGCTGATGCACGCCATGGGGCCGAATGTGGCGGGTGTTCTCGGGTCGGCCGTGGCCGCAGGGGTCCTTCTCGCCCTGGCCCGCTGAGGCGGGACCTGGCGGCCCGCCGGAGGGCGATTCGGAGGGGCTCGGC
This sequence comes from Deltaproteobacteria bacterium, assembly GCA_011051925.1. Lineage (GTDB taxonomy): Bacteria > Myxococcota_A > UBA9160 > UBA9160 > UBA4427 > UBA4427. The sequence goes on along the minus strand of DRKE01000167.1, from coordinate 1,248 downwards.
GCGCCTCTCGGGGGGGATTGCGGGGCCATCGCAACGCACACGAAAGGCGCTTTCCCGGTTGCCGTGGCCCCCGGGAATCGCTACTCACATGCGCGGGATCGTTCGTCTTTTGCGCCATCCCGGACCCGGAAGGGCTTCCACGAGCGCAGCCAGCTGAACGCCCCAGCGGGTATACAGATCCCAGTTACGAGCATCGCGGATGCGTCGGCACGGATCGGGTCCTGCTCCTGACGTCATTCAGGAGAATCCCGGTTCGGCCCCGGCGGGCCCGTTCGCGACGGGCCGGCGTGGCCCATCGCCCACTCGGATCGAAGAGACGAATCGCACAGGACGGAATCGACGATGAACGATTTGATCGGACAGCTCACCCTGATTTCCCTCGCGGCCAGTGTCGTGGGCCTCGTGGTCGCGGCGGGGTTCTACTTCAGGGTCAAGTCCCTGCCCGAGGGCACGGACACGATGAACATGATCGCGCGCTACATCCGCGAGGGCGCGATGGCCTTCCTGATGCGCGAGTACAAGGTGCTCGCCGTCTACGCGCTCGCCGTCTTCGTCTTCCTCTTCCTGGCCTTCCGGGGCGAGGGAACCGGATTGTTGGCGGGCTCCTGCTTCCTGCTCGGCGCGTTCCTGTCGCTCTTCTCCGGATTCATCGGCATGAAGGCCGCGACCTATGCCAACGTGCGGACGACGCAGGCGGCGCGCGGCGGGTCGAAGCCGAACGCGCTGCTGACGGCACTCGATGGGGGTGCCGTGATGGGGCTCTCGGTGGCCTCGACCGCCCTGCTCGGCCTCGGCGGGCTCTACTACGTCTTCGTTTCGGATCCCCACCTGGCGACCGTGCTCCACAGCTTCGCCGTCGGTGCGTCGTCGATCGCGCTCTTCTCGCGCATCGGGGGTGGCATCTACACCAAGGCGGCCGACGTCGGTTCCGACATCGCCGGCAAGGTCATCGAGGGCATCCCCGAGGACGATCCGCGCAATCCCGGCGGCATCGCCGACAACGTGGGTGACAACGTGGGCGACGTCGCCGGCATGGGGGCCGACATCTACGAATCCCTGGTGGCCGCGATCGTCGCCGCCATGGCGATCGCGCTGACGGCGAAGTCCGAGTACATCATGACGCTCTTCAGCGACGTCGGTTCCGAGAACGAGGCCCGCTTCCTGGCCGTGACGCTTCCGATCTTCCTGTCCGGCGTCGGACTGGCGGTTTCGATCGTCTGCATCTTCATCGCGCGCATGCTTCGCGGC
>DRKE01000166.1 GCA_011051925.1 Deltaproteobacteria bacterium | reverse complement strand
GAGGATGCGCCCAAGTCCTTCGGAGAACAGAACGCCCGGGCCGAGCAGGGGCGGGCCGAAGCTCGAGCGGCGGCGGCCAGCGAGGACATCACGCGCCTGAGGAGGACGATTGCCGATCTCGAGGAACGTCTGGCAGCGACACCTGCGGTCGCAGAGCGGCTGGACGCGTTGAGTCGGCGATATGATCATCTTGCTCGGAGCTATCAGGACTTCAGCGATCGTCTGCAGCAGGCGGGCGTCCAGGCCGACCTCGAACGGCGCCAGCTGGGCGAGAAATTCCGGATTCTCGAGCCGGCCGAGATGGCCCCCGAGCCGAGTTCGCCGAACCGGATCCTGCTGCTGAGTCTGGGAGCGATTCTCGGGCTGGCGCTGGGTGTCGGGGTCGGACTGATCGCCGAGATGACCGATTCGTCGGTCCACACGTCGAACGAACTCCAGACGGCGCTGGGGATTCCGGTCCTGATCTCGGTTCCGCGAATCATGCTGGAGTCGGATCGTGTGGCGCGATCCCAGCGGATCCTGCGTGAGACCCTCGCCGCGGTCGGGGTCGTCGTCTTCGTGTTGATCGGCGGGCTCGCCACCTACTATGTCGTGAATGGAAGCGGGAGCGGGGTCGACACCGAAGAGGAATTCGATCAGGAGGCGCCAGCGGCGACCGAGACACGCGCGGGATTCGGGATCGGCCGAGGGTAAGGGGCAGCAGGGAAGCAGGAAGAAGGGACGTAGAAGAGATGTACAAGGAGTACTACGGGCTGATCCGTTCGCCCTTCGAAATGACGCCCGACCCGTCCTTCCTGCATCTGGGGGAGGCCCATCGGGAGGGTCTCGCGACGCTGGTGTACGCCGTGAATTCCGGCAAGGGATTCGTGATGCTCACAGGGGAGGTCGGGACCGGCAAGACGACCCTCCTGCACGCGCTCCTCGGGCAGCTCGATTCGACGACGAATTCCGCCTTCATCTTCAATCCCAGACTCGATCCGCTCGGTTTCTTCAGGATGCTCTTCGAAGAACTCGGTGTCGGTCCGGCCTGCGAGTCCAAGGCCGAGTACCTGCTCGCCCTCAACCACTACCTGATCGAGAAGCTCGCGGCGAACGAACGGGTCCTGCTGATCGTCGACGAGGCCCAGAACCTTTCGGCGGAGATGCTCGAGGAGATCCGGTTGCTCTCGAATCTGGAGACGCCGACCTCCAAACTGATCCAGATCATGTTGGTCGGCCAACCGGAGTTGCAGGCGCTGATCGATCGACCGGAGCTGCGTCAGCTTCGCCAGCGGATCGCGCTTCGCCACCGTCTGCGGCCCTTCGACGAGGTCGAGATCGTGGAGTACGTGAATGGACGCCTGGCCAAGGCAGGCTACACGGGTCGGGGTATCTTCAACAAGAGGGCGATGAAGGAACTCTTTCGTGTGACGGAGGGCGTTCCGCGACTGATCAACAACGTTTGTGACGGCGCGCTGCTCCTCGGATACGCGCGTCAGCAGCCGACGCTCGGAGCGGATGCCATACGCGAAGTTGCACACGATCTCGGGCTCGTCGGCAAGGACGAGGTCGAAGACGCGGATACCGGCGGGGGGCGGGTGAAACCCCCGAAAAGACGATCGAGACGCAGACTGCTCCGATTCCGACGCTAGGTGATTCGGGACGAGGGTTTGAGGGAGTATTGGAATGCCCAAGCATTACGAAGCGCTGCAGCGCGCGGAACAAGAGCGACGCCGGAAGGTGTCCGGGGTGGATGCTCCGCCAGCGGCGGCAGCGCCCCCGGCGGCTTTCGAGGGCGCGGTGGCCCCGCCGGTCGAAGCCCGTCCGTCCGGATTCCTCGCCCGGCTGTTGAAGGGGCGGAAGACCCCCGAGGTCGAGGGGGCGAACGAGGCCAACAAGCGGCGAATCGCGCTTCTCCAGCCCGACTCCTACGTGGCGGAGCAGTATCGGAGTCTCCGCGGACGGCTCGATGCCCTCGCGTCCCAGCGACCGCTCAAGACCCTCGCGGTCACGAGTGCCAACTCGGGAGAGGGGAAGTCCACCTGTTCGGTGAACCTGGCGACGGTGACCGCGATGAGTGTCGGTCGCAATGTCCTCCTGATCGACTGCGACCTTCGGCGTCCCAAGGTCCATTGGACGCTCGGCCTCCAACCCCAGGTCGGTCTCGGCGAAGTCCTGCTCAACCAGGCGACGGTCGATGACGCGATTCTCAAGCTCGATGGAATCAATCTCGACATCCTTCCGGTCCGATCGATCCCGTCGAATCCGTCGGAGCTGCTGGCTTCGCCCGAGATGCGGAGACTGATCGAGGAGGTGGCGGGTCGCTACGATCGGATCATCCTGGACACGCCCGCGTGTCTGGGGCTGCCGGACGCGAAGAGCGTCTCGGAGATCTGCGACGGACTGATCATGGTCGTGAGGGCCGGCGTCACGCCCCAGGAAGACGTTCAGGCGGCGTTGGACATCCTGGATCGGCGCCGGGTGGTCGGAATGGTCCTGAACGGATCCGAGGCGACGCGTGAGCAGTACGGCTACTACTGATTCCCGGCCAGCGGGGAGGGCCGGGGCGGGTCTTCTCCGGGTCGGGGGATCGAGAGCCGGGAAATCGAGAGAGCGTGGATCATTCTGCCCGTCGGGCCGGAAGATCCGCATGGAGAAGCTCCAGGTTGGACGAGATTCGAGCCATAGCGATCGTCGTCGTCGCGTCGGTCGTCGCTGCCGGGTCGACGCCGCTCGTCATCCTCCTGGCGCGCCGGCTCGGCGTCGTCGATCGACCGAGTGAACGCAAGGTCAGCCGCCGGAAGGAGATGCCGCTGCTGGGCGGACTCGCCGTGGGTCTCGGCTGCGCGGCGGGACTCGTCACGGCGGGGCTTCTTTCGTCGTCCCTGCCGGCGGGCGTGACGGGATTCGCGACCGGGGGGGCACTCCTGCTGGCCGTAGGCGCCTGGGACGACCGGTACACGATGCCGGCCCCGTGGAAGCTCGGCTTCCAGATCGCGGCCGCCGTCATCGCGGTCGAGGCCGGATTCCGGGTGGATCTCTTCAGCGATCCGATCACGTCCCATACCTTCGTCGTTCCTCTCTGGATCGTCTGGCCCGTATCCCTTCTCTGGATCGTCGGCGTGACCAACGCGATGAACCTGATCGATGGACTCGATGGCCTGGCCGCGGGCGTCGGGGCGATCATCGCGGCGACGTTGACCGTGATCTGCTGGCAGGCGGGGCAGTGGACGGGCGTCGTGATCGGACTGGCGCTCTTCGGCTCGCTGATCGGTTATCTCCCGTACAACTTTCCGCCTGCCCGGATCTTCCTCGGGGACACGGGCTCGCTCTTCATCGGTTTCGGACTCGCACTGCTCGCGCTCGAGGGCTATCGCAAGGCCGCTTTTCTGGCCTTCCTCGTGCCGATCCTGGCGCTGGCGATCCCGCTGCTCGATACGCTGCTCTCGATCGTCCGCCGCTTGCGGAGCGGGCGGGGCGTCTTCTCCCCCGACCGGCTGCACATGCATCATCGCCTGCTGGTTCGGGAGGGTTCCCACAAGAATGCCGTCTTGATGCTCTATTTCCTGACCGCCTGTTTCTGCATGATCGCGGTGTCGTTTTCGCAGCTCGACGGTTGGTTGGCGTTCATCTACCTCGCGGCGGTCGTCGCCGTGACGATCCGGTTGCTTCGCAATCTCGATGCGTTCTCGCTCGAGGTGCATGAAGAGGCTCCGCCGGATCCGGCGACGGGAATCGAGAATCGGGAAAGCGAAGGTACGGTGGCCCGTGAAGAGGGTGCCAACTGACTCCTGGGACGGGTCGGGCGGGGACGGCTCGCCCCGGTCGCATGACGGGATGCTCCTCGCGAATGCCTTCGGGGTCATCGTGTTGCAGCAGAAAGGAATCTCATGAACATCACGGTCATTGGAACGGGTTATGTAGGACTGGTGACAGGGGCGTGCTTCTCCGAGTTCGGTGTCCAGGTTACCTGTGTCGACAAGCTGCAGGAGAAGATCGAGGCGCTCCAGCGCGGTGAGATTCCGATCTACGAGCCCGGGCTCGACGAGATCGTCGCACGCAACGTACGGGGAGGGCGACTCTCGTTCACGACCGATACCGCCCAGGCGATCGATCAGGCGCTCGTGATCTTCCTCGCGGTGGGCACCCCCGCGGCAGAGGACGGCAGTACGGATCTCCGATTCATCGAAGGCGTCGCTCGCGAGATCGGGCAATCCATCGACAGCTACAAGGTCGTCGTGACCAAGAGCACGGTGCCGGTCGGAACGTCGGACAAGATCCGGGGCTGGATCCAGGAGGAACTCGATCGTCGCGGGGACAAGACCCGTTTCAGCGTCGCGTCGAATCCCGAGTTTCTTCGCGAGGGCGCCGCCATTGGCGACTTCATGCGTCCCGATCGCGTCGTGATCGGAACGGACGCGGGCGACGATCAGGCCATCGCGATCATGAAGGACCTCTATCGGCCGCTCTACCTCAACGAGACGCCCTTCGTCGAGACGAACATCCACACGGCCGAGTTGTCGAAATACGCAGCCAACGCCTTCCTGGCCACGAAGATCTCCTTCATCAACGAGATCTCGGTCCTGTGCGAGAGCGTGGGCGGGGATGTCCAGGCGATCGCTCGGGCGATGGGGCTCGACCGGCGGATCGGCAAGAAATTCCTGCATGCCGGACCTGGATTCGGGGGGTCCTGTTTTCCGAAGGATACCCAGTCGGCCGCCCACTTCGCCCGGGAACTCGGACATGAGTTCGCGATCGTCGAAGCCTCGATCCGGGTGAACGAGCGCCAGAGGAAGCGGATGGTCGAGAAGGTCGTGGATGCGCTCGACGGAGACGCGCGTGGCAAGACCGTCGCGGTGCTCGGGCTTTCCTTCAAACCCGAGACCGATGACATCCGGGAGGCCCCGGCGCTCTCGATCGTCCGGGGCCTGCTCGATCGGGGCGCGAAGATCCGCGCCTATGATCCCGCCGCCATGCCCGAGGCCGGGCGGCTGATTCCCGAGATGAGGCTCTGCAAGGATGCCTATGAAGCCCTGGCCGACGCCGAGGTGATGGTCATCGTCACCGAGTGGAACGAATTCCGGATGATCGATCTCGCCCGCGCGAAGGCGCTCATGGCGGAATCCCGCATGGTCGACCTTCGGAACATCTACGATCGGGAACGGATGGCCGAGGCCGGGTTCCAATACTGGGGCGTCGGGCGCTAGGGGGAATCCGGGCCCCCTCGTCCGATCCCGGGGATGCCCGGCGGAAGGAAAACGGCCGTCGGGAGGTCCCGGAAAGTCGGAATGATCCGGGAGAATGGATATTTTGTGACATCCGTCACCAAGGTGAGGCGGG
>DRKE01000165.1 GCA_011051925.1 Deltaproteobacteria bacterium | reverse complement strand
CCTGCGAGACGGCGTAGGCGTCCTCGAACGAAAAACCCTGCTCCGTCAGGGAATGGACCAGGATCCCCCGCATGAAGGGGCGGTGCACACCATGGTCATCGACCCGGACGCGGGTCCGACGAGCGCTTCCCTCGCCCCCCTCGACCGACCCCGAGTCGGCGACGGTCGGGCCCGTTCGCGCTTCAAAGCGAGACAGCACCCCCTGGGGCGCCCGTTCCGGGTCCGATCCCGGCTTCTCGTCGGAAGGCGCCGGAGCGGGAGTCGTTTCCTGATCGCACTGGTTCGACACAGCCTTCGACGTTACCAGCCCTCACGATCCAGCGTCACGAGGCATGATCACAACGATGTTTTTTCAACCCCCCATCTCGTCCCCCCATCAAGCCCCGCACTAGGGAACTTCCCCGGGTTCTCATGCCTTTTTCACCCTCATTGCGACAAATCCTGTCGCTTTTGGCTTGACTTGAATGCCGGGCCCTCATTTACTTACGGCGTTGGAGTGGGGGTGGGGGTCGAGGTCCTGCCCAGCGCCCAGCAACGGAATGCACCCCCCAATGTGCAGCTTCGGAGACGGCATTGGACGAGCATTCGAAGGACGACCGGCGCGCGGCGCCCGCACCCGCCAGGGAACGGATCGACCTCTTCAAGACCCGCGAAGTCGTCGACCTCCTCGGGCTCTCGAGACGACAGCTCCAGTACTGGGCCAAGACCGGACTCATCACCCCCTCCTCGCAGACCCCGGGCGGACATCATCGCTACAGCTTCGACGATCTGGTCGCACTGAAGGCCACCAAGCGGCTGATCGACGCCGGTGTCTCGGTCCAGAAGATCCGCAAGAGCGTGAGGGCGCTGCAGAATCTTTTTCCGAAGGTCGGACGACCCCTGTCGGAGCTCGTGCTCGTCGCGACCGGCGATGTCGTCCTCGTCTTCCAGGACGATACGGTCTTCGAGGCGATCAGTGGACAGGAATGGGTCTTTCCGGTCGCCGAGTTCGAACGCGAGGTCGCAGCCTATCGTTCCGCATCGGCGGCGCCGCGCGGCGGGCCCGCTCGCGTCGATGGCCGCGAATCGGCGAGCGACGCGAACGGAGCCATGCCGGCTCGACCCGGACCGCGCGGGACCCGGGGGCGGGACGAGGGTCTCAGTCAGGTCGGATAGGTCGGGTCGGGCATCGGGTCGAGTGCCGGGTCGCTCGGGAAGCCGGCGGGAAGCCGGCAGAAGTCGGGAAGAACGGGAAACGAGTGAGGGCATCGAAGGAGCGGTTGGGTTCGGCAGCGGCCAACGATCCAGTTCACGCTCGCGGATGAAATCGACCGCGGACGATACGCCTCGGGGGGGGACGTGATGCGTGTGATCGCCATAGTCAATCAAAAGGGCGGTTGTGGAAAGACGACCACGACCGTGAATCTCGCCGGGGCCCTCGCGGCCGATGGCAACCGGGTCCTGGTCGTCGACATGGATCCGCAGGCCCATGCGACCCTCGCGATGGGACTCGAGCCCGACGATCTCGAGATGAATCTCTACGAGGTCCTGGTCGAACCGGGCGGTGCCAGTCGTCTCGATGCGGTCATCGTCGATGTCAGCGACAAGATCGACCTCGCGCCGTCGAGCATCGTCCTCTCGGCCCTCGAGCAGAAGCTCGCCAGCGAGCGCCATGACGCTCGGACGGAAAGGCTGGCCGCTGCCCTCGAGACGCTGCCGCCCCTCTACGACTACGTCCTGATCGACTGTCCGCCCAACGTCGGCCTGCTCACGTTCAACGCCCTACGTGCCGCCAGCGAGGTCATCGTCCCCCTGGAGACCAGCTTCTTCGCGATCGACGGCGTCCAGAAACTCCTCGAAACGATCAGCCTGCTCTCGGACCGGATCGGTCATGAACTCGATGTCCGCGTCCTGCCCACGCTCTATGACGGCCGAACGCGCTATGCGCGGCAGACGCTCGGCGACATCCGGGAACTCTTCAAGGAACTCTGTTTCGATACCGTCATCCGCCTGAACGTGAAACTCCGGGAGGCCGCTCGCGAGGGGATCCCGATCTCACGTTATGCGCCTTCGGCCAACGGCGCGCTCGACTACGCATCGGTCGCGATGGAGCTCGCCGCGTCTCCGCCGGAACATCGGGCCCGGGTCGCGACCGAGGACCGGGGCGACGCGGCCGGCGCTGGAGGGCCGAGGGAGGTCATCGTCCGTTTCAAGGATCCCGATGCGGGTGATGTCCGGATTGCCGGGGATTTCAACGGATGGGTGCCAGACCGGGGAGTTCGATCCCTGATCGCGTCGGAGGGCCAGACGCGGGTCTGGACCAAGGTCCTGACACTCGAACCCGGTACCTATCAATACCGCTACGTCGTCGATGGGGAATGGCGGGAGGACCCGACGAATCCCCAGACGGCACCGGGACCGACGGGACAGCCGAATTCGATCCTTCACGTTCCCTGATGCCACGACGGCCTCCGCATCCGTCGAGGGTGCACCCTGTCGTCGGATCCTCTCGATCGTCCTGCTCGAAACGCCGAACGCCGAACCCGCTCCACCCGAACCCGACGAGGAAAAACTTGCCGCGCGACCTGGCCGACGTCCTCCACTACTTCCTTCCCGAAACCGGCACGGAAGCCGAACCGACGCAGGAACTCCTCGGCGGGTCCCCCGAGCGACGGACAGCCCGGTCGGACGAGATCGCCGTGACGCGGCCGGTTCCGGCTCCGGTCTCGCCTCCCCTGCCGATTCTCGGGATGCCGATCGGAAGCCGGGATGTCCTGCGGGCCGCCCTGGCCTGGAACCTCACGATCGAGACGGCGCGCCTGGGCGCCTCCGCCGTCATCCTGGCACCCGCTGTCGATGCGACCTCCCCCCT
>DRKE01000164.1 GCA_011051925.1 Deltaproteobacteria bacterium | reverse complement strand
GGAATCACCGGCAAAGACCAGTTCCGACTCGGAATCGAGGAACCAGAGGACGCCCGTCAGGTGGAGACGCTCGTTCGGCTGCCAGCGCAACCCGACCTCGCTGCCCCATTGACGCGCGATCGGGTCGACCCGACGGGTCATCAGGCCCGTCGTCGGATCGATCCGAATCGTCACACCGCGCGCGTCGTTCGAATGGAATCCGCCGCCACCGTCGACGTAGATCTCGACCGTGTCGGTCGGCCGAAGGATCAGCGCGAGCTTCGGGCTCACCAGACCGTCGACGTCCGTCCCGGAATTGCTCGACGCGCCGAGCCCCGCTCCGGTGTCGACATCGAAGACGAGAAGATCACCGCGAAGACCCGCCTGCCACGTCATCCATTCGAACGGGGACCATTCGAACTCCGCAAAGAGACTTCCGGACCCCTCCACGACGTCGTCGCGCCGGACCGTCGCGAAGCGATGCCGATTCGAAGTCCGAAAGAGCCCGAGATCGGTCACGACGTCGATTCGCGTGTCGAAACCGGCGTCGATGGTGACGGGGGATCCGAAGAGCTCGGGCGCCCAGTCCTTCCGGCCCCTGGCCCCCCATACGAAGCGACGATCCGTCTGTTCGAACTCGTCTCCCAGGGGTGGCGGATTGTCCCGGAAGTAGGTGAAATCCGAGAACAGCCTGAAGCGGTAGTACAGGAAATAGGTCGCGAGCGAAATCGGGTGATCGGACTCTTCCTGCCAGTCGAGCGTCAGGCCGACACGCGTCGTTTCTCCGCCGAGGTCCGGATCGATGAAGCCGAGACGGGAGACGCGCAGAGCGGGATCGGGGTTGCCGATCGCGCGCCGGGGAATCTGGTCGGTCGAGTTCCAGGTGGCGTGGTAGCCGAGCACCGAGGCACGGAGCGTGCCCGGGCCTGCGGGTCGTGTCAGCTTGGCCAGACCGTTCAGATGCAGCAGGTTCGCATCGAGTCGGTAGGGATCGTCGTAGGTCTTCGCCTCGAGCGCGACGATCCAATCGGTCGAGCCCGTCTCGACATTCGTTGCGGCCAGCCCTCGGACGTAACCGTCCTGACCGACCGTCAGTGTGGCCAACGAGTCTGGAAGGCGGTCGCGCGTCCGGAAGAACGCGGCACCCGCCGAGCCGAAATCCCCGACGTCGGCGCGGTAGGGACCCTTTCGATAGTCGATCGACTCGACGAGTTCGGGAATCACGAAGTTCAGATCGAGATATCCCTGCCCGTGCCCATGAGTGCGGAAATTGACGGGAACGCCGTCGTAGAAGGCCGCGAAGTCGGTCCCGTGGTCGAGATTGAAACCCCGCAGAAAGAGCTGCGTGGCCTTGCCCGGGCCCGAATGCTGGGTGGCGATCATGCCCGGCACGGTCTCCAGCAATTCACCCACTCGTGCGATGGGTCGCAACTCGAGATCCGCACCCGAGATGCGACCCTCCGAGCCCGATCGGGCATGGGCGAGCTGCGGTTCGCCACGGCCATAGACGACCAGGACCTCGGCCTCGGGCGATCCACCTGTCGTGTCGCTGCGATCGGTCGCGTGGACCGCGTCCCCGGACCCGGATCCCGATCCGGCAGTCGGCTGCTCCTCCGCCCTGTCGGCAGCGAGCGCGTTTCCACCAGCGACGAGGACGATCAGCCAGACCCAGAGCCACCACGAGGCCGGCAGCGAGAGACGACCGGAGCCGGGCCGCTCGGAGAAGGACGGGCAGCGGGAGGAAGGAGAAACCCGCTCTGCCGTCACACCCTTCGATCGCATGGGGAATGCAGCGTAGTGCGCGCCGACGAGTTCGCCAGGGTCCGCGGGAACCGGGACATGGCGGGGGCGGGGGCGGAAATCCGGCCGGGACCTCCAGTCCCGGATCCATCCCTCGCCTACAGCCGTTCCTTCGCCATCCGCGCGTAGCCCTGCCTGCCCCGCGCCTCCCAATCCTTGAAGAGCTCGAAGAATTCCGGACCCATCGGGTCCTGCCCGCGGATCGGCATCGAGCCCCGGCGGATCGTCCAGTCATCGGGGGAGAGCTCGCCCGCCCGATCGAAATGCCGGGCGGCCGCTTCGGTCGATCCGCGGCGATGAAGAAACCATCCCAGCGCCCATTCCGCCCGCGCGAGTTCTTCGTCTTCCGTCGGCGGGGGCATCCGTTCCGGAACCGTCTCATCCCTCCGGATCTCGCCCCGCCGGACCCAGGCCCGCACCGCGTCGAGAAACGGCCCGGACTCGCGACCATGGAACTGGAGGAACGTATCCGTCCCGTACTCCGCCGTGTTGGGCCGTGCGATCCGGCCCTCCTCGTCGATCCAGACGACGGTCGGCACGTTGATCATCCCGTAGCGATGGGCCACGACGTGTTCGGTATCGATCAGACTCGGATGTTTCGGCTCCGCTCTCTCGATGTAGGGCCTGGCGGCGTCGGCAGAGGCGTCGAGCGCGACCGTGATCGGAACGAAGCCCTCGTCGCCGAGCTCCTCGTAGAGCGCCTGCCACACGGGCAGGTCCTCGCGGCAGCCTCACCAGGATGCGTAGGCGATCAGCAGGACCTTCTTGCCCCTGAAGCCCGAGAGCGAGTATTCCTTTCCGGAAAGGTCGGGGAGCGTGAAGTCGGGTGCGATTCCTTCGGCGAGTCGTGAAGCGTGGACCGCGGTCTCGGCGCCGAAGCTGGCGACGCCCTCATCCCGATCGATGGCCAGGGGCCGGCCCAGCACTTCGCCGAGTCCCTCGAGATCGATTCCGTCCGGCGTGATCAGATCGGGTCGATCGCCGATCGGAACACAGGTTTCGTCGCGACACAGGCCCTCGGGCTTGCGGACCCACCCGAGCGCGTCGAGGACCGGCTCCGTGGGCCAGCGCGATGCCTGGCTGCCGGATCCGTCCGGAACGTCCGCCGCTTCGATCTCGACGCCGCGGCCGTTCTCGATCAGTGTCAAACAGGATGGGGGCATGCTGGATTCCGCCTCGCCTCGGGGTCGCCCCAGTATAGGCTCGAAGAGCCCTTTACGCGCCCGTCCACTTTTCCGATCATCTTTCCCGTCTTTTCCCCCGAAACGGAGCCCGCGATCCCATGAGCCAGGTCATTCCCTTCGAAATCAACATCCCCGACGCACAGATCGACGAGCTGAAGGAACGCCTCGGTCGCACGCGTTGGCCCGACGCCGAGACCGTCGAAGACTGGTCCCAAGGCGTGCCCCTGGCCTACATGAAGGAAGTCTGCGAATACTGGCGAAAGGACTACGACTGGGTCGAGCGCGAGCGGCAACTCAATCGGTTTCCCCAGTTCAAGACACCCCTCGAGGGCCTCGACATCCACTTCATCCACGTCGAGTCCCCCGAGAAGGATGCCCTTCCCCTCGTCATCACGCACGGCTGGCCCGGATCGATCGTCGAGTTCCAGAAGGTGATCGGGCCCCTCTCGGATCCCGTCGGCCACGGTGGCCGGGCAGAGGACGCGTTCCATGTCGTCTGTCCTTCCCTGCCGGGCTATGGCTTCTCCGACAAACCAACCGAGACCGGTTGGGGCGTCGAGAAGATCGCGGATACCTGGGCCGCGTTGATGGCCCGTCTCGGCTATGACCGTTATGCGGCCCAGGGAGGCGATTGGGGCGCGATGGTGACCTCGTGCATCGGGGCCCGGGATCCGGAACATTGCGTCGGCATCCATCTCAACATGGCGATCGCGCCGCCGACCCCCGAGTCGATGGACGATCTGTCGGAACTCGAGCAGAGCGCCCTGGCGGGCATGCAGCACTACAACGACAAGGACAGCGGCTACTCGAAGCAGCAATCGACCCGCCCGCAGACCCTCGGATATGCGCTCGTCGACTCTCCGGTCGGTCAAGCCGCGTGGATCCTCGAGAAATTCTGGAGCTGGACCGACTGCAACGGCCATCCGGAAAATGCCCTCACGCGTGACGAGATGCTCGACAACATCATGCTCTACTGGCTGCCCGCGACGGGTGCCTCTTCGGCTCGCCTCTACTGGGAAAGCTTCAATTCCCCGCCGATGATGGAGATCCCCGTTCCGGTCGGCGTCAGCGTCTTCCCGCACGAGATCTTCAAGGCCTCGAAGCGCTGGTGCGAAGCGCGCTACGCCAATCTCGTCTACTACAACGTCCTCGAGAAGGGCGGCCATTTCGCGGCCTTCGAGCAACCCGAACTCTTCGTCGAGGAAGTTCGTGCGGCGATGCGATCCATCCGGAAGTGATCCACCTTCGCGGCCATGCCGCCCGGCTCGCTCCGTCGCTGGCCGCCTTCCACGATCGGGGCCTCTTCCCTGGAGCACGACCTGGACGCGTGAGCCGTCGCCTCTCTCGATGGCACGCCCGGGGCGATCGAAGACGATGTCGCATCGCTCATCCTCGATGTCGACACGTCGATCGACGAAGCGGATCGCTTCCTCGATGCCCTCGAGAGGAAGGGCTGAGGCGGGCCGACCCGAGAGCGGCCCCGATCACCAGCAATGCGATCGTCCCAGGCCAATCGCCCAGACGTGCGTAGAGCGTGCCGCCGGCCATCGGGTGGACGACCCCCCTGAGAACGGCACGTTCCGCGACTCCGGTTCGAGCCAGGATCCGACCGGAGGGGTCGACGATCGCACTGATCCCGCTGTTGGTCGCGCGGACCATGAAGAGACGGTGCTCGATCGAGCGAAGGCGGGCGCTGCGCAGATGCAGCCATGGTTCGGAAGAGTCCCCGAACCACGCATCGTTCGCCAGACTGACGAGCAGATTCGGTCGGGCTTCGTTCACCATGTGACGAACGAAGTCGGGACGAACCGCTTCGTAACAGATCGGCACCGAGATCCGCCAATCGTCGAATCGCAGGGGAGGCACTTCGCTCGCGGCTGAAAACCGCTGTGCGTGCGGAAGGGCCGACTGGAGGACAGGCCATCGATCGAGAAAGGGGATCCATTCCGCGAGCGGAATGAGGAGGTTCTTTCGATAGGCGTCCCGGATCATGCCGTCGCGACCGACGAGCAGGGCCGAGTTCGATTGCACGGGTTCCGGACCGGCTGAGTCGAGAAGACTTCCTCCGAACAGGAGCGGGACCCCGATCCCCTGCTGCACGAGCCGACCCGAGACGGGCAATGGACCCCGAATCGCGCGGACATGGGCGGTCTCCGGCCACACGACGAGATCGATCGGTCCCGCCGACAGCAGCCGCCGCGTCTCTTCGAGATGACGGCGGTGGCCCACCCGGGCCAGCGTCCGTTTTTCGAGCAGGCCGAGGTTCGCCTGGACGATGCCGACCTGCATCCCTCGGGTCGATTCGATCTCCCGCGAAAGCCGTACCGCCCGGGCCTCTGCATATCCGAGGCTGAAGCCGATGGCGATCGCCACGGAGAGCCAGACCCGAACCGGTCGACCGCCCCTCCCCGCGAGCCACATCGCGCTCTCGAAGAACCCGGCGTTGGCGAGGAGGATCAGGGAACCCAGGAGAAGGGGCCCGCCCAGATCCGCGACCTGGCCGAGCGCGCCCGCGTCGACGAGGGGAGCCCCGCAATGAACCGGAAAGAGCAGCGGCCACGCCCATTCGAGGACCACCCACGGCGCGACGGACGACACCACCCGCCCCACCCCCCTGCGCCGAAGTCCACGATGGATCAATCCATAGACGACGAAGCCGAAAGCGAACCAGGATCCATAGAGCGACCAGAACGCGACTCCGATGCCGAGCCTTCCCCCGAGAAAGACATCGACGAGGCGAAAGAGCCAGAGATGGCCGGCGATGTAGGCCGCTGCGCCGAAGACGAAACCCACTCCGCCGGAAAAGGCCGGGGAACGCGAAACGGCGCGCTCGAGCGCCCACCAGAACGGCAGGAGGAAGAACACGAGCACGGGCCAGAGCCCGTCGACCACGAAGCCCCATGCATAGAGCAGCCCGGAGATCGTCGCCGCCGCGATGATGGCCCCCGTCTCCCATCTCCTTTGCCAGCCAGTGCGCATGCCGTACGGCGTGATCAACCCGGTCCGAGCCGGCGACACGCTTCGTGGCCCGGGGCGGCCCGATCGCGGGCGGTCCGACCCTCCTGATCACGGACCAGAGGGTCCGCGCCATGCGCGAGCAGCAACCGAGCCATCGCATCGAAGCCCTTCGCGCAGGCCAGCATGAGCGGGGTATCGCCATAGCGATCGCGAACGTCCACGTCGGCGCCCTGATCGATCAGATACGAAACCAGGCGGATCTGGTTGGCGAGAACCGCGTGAAAGAGCGGCGTCCGTCCGCGCCGATCCGCGCGATCGACACTTGCCCCTTGCGCGACGAGATACCGGGCCAGATCGAGACGCCCTGCGCTCGCAGCGAAGCTCAGGGGCGTCCGCCCGTCCGCATCGGCACGGTCGATCGCTGCTCCCCGTTCGTGCAGGAAACGGACGAGATCGCGATCCCCCGCATCCCGCACGGCCAACAGGAGCGCCGAGCGCGCCATGTCATCGGCCGTCTCGACCGGAACGCCGAGTTCGAGCGCCCGTTCGACGACTGCCCGATCACCCCTCCGCACGGCGTCGAGCAGCCGCTGTTCGCGCGTGAAGGGCCGGGGCTCGCGGGGCGTTCCGGTCCCCATGACGAGATTCGGACCGTCGCGAAGCTCCGGGGTCGGAACGGCCGGGCCGGACCGATCGTCGTCACCGGCCGATGCGAGCGACGGGAAGACGAGGAGGAATGCCACCAGGAGACGAACGACGCGCTGGCCGGCCGAAGACGTGATCGTCATCGGCCGGCCGCCGTCGTGTCCCGGTTCACGAAGTGGACCCGGCCGTGGCCGTCGCCCCGTGATCCGCATCCGACCACCGATCCCCGAGATCAGGTCCCGGCGAGAACATCGTTGATCAGGGGGGCGATGATCACCATGCCCGGGTCCTCGTTGTTGTAGCCGTTCTCCTTCTCGACGATCCGGCTTCGTCCGTTCTGGTTGATCCAGATCTCCAGGAAATCCTCGAAAGGCGTCCATCCGCCGGTGCATTTCCAGCTCTGGGTCCACGGCCATTGCCAGAATTCCCACCACTTCTTCTTCCGGATGTTCTTGCACGCGTGACTGCCGATGAAGGTGATGATGGAAGTCACGTGGCTGTCGTTGATCGGTCGATGCCATGGAATGTGGTAGCTGAAATTCGCATGATCGTTCATCGTCGAAACGAGGACGGCCTGGTCCTCCCGCCATTTCTCGAGAATCCCATCGGCATCGATGCCCGGATAGAATCGCTCATACGAGAACCGGGAAAAATTGAAATCACTCGAATAGCCGGTATAGGCGAGCTGATCGTCGGGAAACTCGAACGCCACCAGATCGGTCATGCTGCCGAAATCGTTCGGATCGAACGTGGCGGGTAGCCCGTTGTAGAGGGTCTGGAGATCCCACTGCGAGGTGATCAGATCGTGCAGCGGGCGGGAATTGTCGTTCGCACTCGCGGCCGAGAAGATCGGGCCGGAGTCATTCAGCAGATAGCCCTCATTCGGCTGGAGCGTTCGTCGCGCTTCGTAGTAGAGGGCGCCTGACGCGACGCCGCCCGCACTGAAACCCGTCACGAGCAGTTTGCCGATCGTCGGGAAGCGGTTCGCGAGATGGTCGAGCGCCTCGAGTGCATTGTGGAATCCCATGTGCCGGAAGACGATCGGCGGATTCTGCCCGGTCGGGTCGTGGTAGGTCACGACGTTGTTCCCGACATGGGTATCGCCCGTGCAATAGGGCAGATACACGACGTCCCATCCCTTCGTCACGATGTCGTTCCTGGGCCGCAGGGGGATGCCCGGATCGGCCCCATTGACGAGAGGCGACACGAAGCGCGCCTTGAAATCGAAGATATAGTCATCCGGGATGCCATTCGGGTTGGCCGCTCCGAGTGCCCCGGCCTGACCACTGCAGGTTTCGTAGTCCCAGCAGGCCCCCCCGCCTTCGAACATCACGAGAAGGTCGTTGCTCGTCGGTGAATCGTAGACGAAGAACTTGTACTGGGATCCGTCGCTGCAGACCGTGCCCGGAATCTCGACACGCTGCCATGGATAGTCGTTGCCACCATCGACGATGTCCTCGATCCCGATGGCGAACGCCGTACCCTGCACGCCGACCGCGAGGCCGAGCGCCAACCCCACCACCCGCAGATGCTCGCTCCACTTCATCCCGTCCCCTCCTCGATCTTCACGGCCTCGAGACCGCGAATGCGTTTCCCTTCCTCCTATCATGCGAGGGGGGCGGGCTTCAATCAAAACATGAACCGGGTTCAAGATTCTTGCCGAAAACGGAGCGATCGTGGGTTTTTCAAACCGATTATCGGTCCGACTCCATGGCGCCTTTCCCGAAATGCTGCTCCGGCTCGGTCGGATCCCGATCCATGGGACCGCTCACGGATCTGAATGGGGCTCATCTTTCGCAGACGCGCCGATCGACTGACGAAAGGCCTCTTCGTCGGCGAGCCAGGCCTCGCGCAACCGATCCTGCTTCTGCTTGCGGGCATGCGCTTCGGCGACACGACGGGGCATCTGCTGAAGACGCGCATGGTGCATCTTCACGGCCAGCTCGAGCAGGCCGACATCGCGCTCGGGAAGAACCTCGCCATATTCCTTCAGGAGATGACTCGCGAACTCGATGTAGTCGCTCGACAACCGGTATCGCTCGGCATAGTAGGCGTCGATCTCCGCTTCGGTCGCCGTACCGGAAAGGACCTTGCCGAACATCTCGTTCCAGCGGGCGCGCTCTTCCGCACGCGCTTTCCGGACCTCCGGGTCGTCACTCGGCACGCCCATCTTCCAGTACGTGTTCTCGGGCATCGCCCGGCGAACGGCGTCGAGATCGACACTGTCCCATCGGAGCGCGATCTCGTAGTCGCGATCGGCATGCGACATCCCGGCCGGAATCCTCCCGATCGGATCCGGAGAAGAACGCACCTCATGTGCCGCTTCGTCGCGTTCCTCGTCCGATGCCCGCGAAATGGCCGCCCGATCGCGGGACTGGACTCCGGCGCCGGAGGCCGCGCCGACCCGGCTCCGTTCTTCGGCTCCCCCTCCGAGAACGATCGCGAACGCGACCAGGGCCATCGCGACCAGCCCGAGTCCGAAGAACCAGTTCCGACGAGTTCCCGCCCGATTCGACATCGGACCACCTTATCCGAGTGGGCTTCCGGGGGTCAAGCCCGTCCGCAACCCCCGACACCCGGTCACCGCCCCGTCGAGGTAGAATGGCCTGCGGAGGCACTGAATTGAATTCGAGACTGCAGAGCCGCCGGCCGCCTCGGCCGGCCCCGAAGCAGGCCCGGGCCCGTGAACGGCTCACGAAGATCCTGGATGCGACCCGCGCCGAGCTCGAGGAACGACCCGTTGCCGAGATCACGATGGATGCGATCGCGGAGCGAGCGGGTGT
Organism: Deltaproteobacteria bacterium; assembly: GCA_011051925.1. Classification (GTDB taxonomy): domain Bacteria; phylum Myxococcota_A; class UBA9160; order UBA9160; family UBA4427; genus UBA4427. The sequence goes on along the minus strand of DRKE01000164.1, from coordinate 8,077 downwards.
TCCCGTCGGTTCCCTCTACCAGTTCTTCGGAAGCAAGACCGCCCTGCTCGTCGAGGTTGCGGCCATGGTCATGAGCGAAGCCGACGCGGCGATGGCCCGTGAACTCTCCGAATGCCTGACGCTTCCCTGGCGCGAGGCGGTCGACAAGATTCTCGAGACCTCGCTCGGACTGCTCCGCGACAGTCCCCACTATCGACAAGTCCTCCGCAGCATCCGGTTCACGGGCGAGTTCGCGGAAGTCACGGAGGCCTCGAATCGGCGCGTCGCCGACCTCATGTCGATCCATCCCGGCTTCGCCCAGGCGGGAATCCCCCGGAACAAGGCCCTCGAGATCTGCCGTACGGCGGTGACCGCCGTCAACGCACTCCAGGACCGGACCCTCGCCGAAGCGTCTCCGGATTTCGATTCCTGGCTCGACGAAACGAAGCGACTCGTGAAGGGCTATCTCGGTACCTACGTCGCGTGAAGCGACGGCTCGACGCCCCTGTCCGACCTCCGACGATCCCTTTCTCCTGGCGCGACTACTCCAGGAAATCGGGATTGCGCCAGCCCTCCGGCGCACGCAGCTCTTCGGGTGGCCGGAGTCGGGAGACATGGTCGAGCACCGCGCGCATCTCCCGATCGTCGAAATCCCGGATCTGTTCCATCATCTTCGGATCGGCATTCCGACGCTTGCCAGCGCGGATCAGCTCGAACTGGGTCACGAGATACCGATAGTGTTGCGACTGGATACGCGGCTTGAACTCCTCGGGCCGACCTTCGCCGTTCGGGCCATGGCAGACCGCGCAGTTCTCCGCGTAGAGCCGCGCCCCGAGTTCGAGATCATCCCCTGGCCCCTTGCCGTTGTCGACACTGATTTCGAGGGTATCGATGTAGCCCGCGACATCGGCGACGGCCTGGGCACCCCCGATCGCCTCGACCGAGGCATAGGGCAGCATCACGGGATTGGCCCGGTTGCCCGCCCGGATGTCGGCGAGCTGCTTGATGATCACCGATCGGTGTTGCCCGGCGAGTTGCGGGACGACGCCACTCGTGAGTCCCCAGCCTTCGGGCATGTGGCAGGCGGCACAGCGACGGTAGATCTCGAGCCCGTGATCCAGATCCGGCTCGAGGGCGAGTGCCTCTTCCACCTCCCTCTCGGACCGGGCTTTCGCCCGGGCGAGTGCCTCCGCCTTTCGGACCGAAGGATCGACCTGGGGTGGCGATTCGACGGTCTCGGGGATCTTGAGCAGGTTCAGACAGTATTTGAGACTCCGCATCGCGCGGGCCTCCTGGCCGGCCCGATAGAGCCTCACGGCGAACATCCGGCGGTTCGTGCAATTGTCGATCGCGAAGTCGAGCACGTGGCGGGGATTGCTCGCCAGAGCGCGATCGACCCGGGCCAGGGCATGTTCGAAGCTTTCTTCGACAGCGGGAGCGGCCGTGGGGAGCGAGAATCCGACGGCCAATGCCAGCCATGCGACCGCGCGACGCGTGCTCTTCGGATATCGGCATTCCATGTCGCCGCCCTTCCCGGCTCTTTTCGTGGCTCTTTTCGTGGCTTTCTTCCCGGCTTTCTTCCCGGCGCTCTTCGCGGATCGGCTCTCGTCGTTCTCCCGTTCGCCCGATCATGTTAGGGGAGGACTTCGAAGGCCATCAAGCCCGAAGTGATCGCGAGCGGGAACGACTGCAGCCGGATTGGAATCCTCGGCTCGGCATCGCGACAATGGACCCCGGGCCGGGACGCTCGCACACACGACAGGCCCGAAACGGGACGAAAGACCACGGACCCATCCGTCCGGTCCGGGCCACTCGACCGCTTCCGCGGGAAGATCTCCACGGCCCGGCGCCCGTTTCTTGCGCGGCGATCGCCCGGCGTGTTCGGCGGAACGAGTCGACCTCGTGCATCGCGCAGCATCGGGTGGGGCTCGATGGAGGGGGGAACCAGGGATGCGCGGTACCGATCACGATCGGTCGACGATGCCCGGCTCCGGGTCACCCGAGGCGCGAACCCCAGCCGATCACCCGCTTCGTGCGACCCGCGAGGCGGTTGCGCGGAAGATCACGAAAGAAAGCCTGCCAAAGAGCGGTCTGCGCGCCTTCGAACCGGGTTCTCCCGCAACCTGCTAGAGGGGAACCAGGAGGTCGAGCAACATCGCGATGAAGACGGCCGCGAGGAAACCGAGGGAAACGCGAAAGACGCCGCGTGCCGCCTCGTCGCTCCGTTCCTGGAAGAGGCGGACCGCGTGGTACAAGAACCAGAGACCCGCGGCAGCGGCGATGGCGCAATAGATCGGACCGAGCAGTCCGAGGAAGAAGGGCGCGAGAGTGACGGGCAGGAGTCCCGCGGTATAGGCCACCACACGACGGCGGGTCGCCTCGTCCCCGATCACATCGGGCGGCATCGGGATCCCGGCTGCCTTGTAGTCGGCCTTCCGATAGAGCGCGATCGCCCAGACATGGGGCGGCTGCCAGAAGAAGACGATGGCGAAAAGGGCCCAACCCGCGGCACCGATCGAGCCATTCACCGCCGCATCCGCGATGAGGGGCGCTGCGGCACCCGCGGCGCCTCCGATCACCGCGTTCCAGATCGATCTCGGCTTCAACCAGACCGTGTAGACGAAGACGTAGAAGAGGATGCTGGCGACGCCGACGAGCGCCGCCGCCGTACCGCTCACCCAGGCGAGCAGACCCGTCGAAGCCGCCGCGAGAACGAGACCGAAGACCAGCGCCGAACGGGGCGGGATCAGCCCCGCCGGCAGGGGACGCTCGCGCGTTCGCTCCATCAGGGCGTCCTTGTCTCGCTCGATGTAGGCGTTCAGCGTATTCGCCGAGGCCGCGGCGAGGGCGATCCCCAGGAGGATGAGCAGACCGAACGAAAGATCGGGCCAGCCGCCCGCCGCCATCCCCATCACCGGCAGGCCGGTAAAGAGCACCATCGGCAGGAGCCGTGGTTTCGTCAGATCGAGATAGTTCCGGGCAGTAGTCAGAACGGCTTCGCTCATGGGTTTCGAGCTCGGTCCTTCGGAGTCAGGGATTCCACGGCAGAATCGGGCTTTTGAATGGGGCGCTCGTCGGGGCCCGGACGGAAATCCGATGCGGATCCAGCGGAGTCCCCACGGGCCCGTCCCAGGGCGCTGCACAACGGGTACCACAGCCCTCCCCGCACTGCATCGGGTCGGACCCGGTTCCCGTCCGCCCCGCCCGGCCGCCGTGCCGACGCAGGGCATCGCCGACGGGGCAGGAATCCCGATGACCCCGGCCCGGACCGGACCAGAAGCGAAGAAGTGGTCTAGCCTCTTGCCGCGATGGGCGAGACGAGGACCCCGACAGAGGCGTCGGAGCAATCAGGGGAGGCCGATCCCGACCGCCGCAGCCGGGCCGCTCGTCTGGGATTCCGTCTCTTCGGCCGGATCACGGGCGTGCTTCTGCGTCTTCTCGGCGCGACCTGGCGGGTCGAGATCCTGGGCCGTGACCCGCGCTCGCCCGCACCCGCAACGACCGCGGGGGCTTCCGGGAAGAGCCCCGAGCCGGGCGAGGAGGGCCACCTGGCCGCCCTCTTCCACGAGTCGATGCTGCCCTGTGCGTGGTTCTTCCGGGATCGGCGCTACGGCGTGGCGGTCAGTCGGAGCCGTGACGGCGAACTCATCCGGTCGACCCTCCTCTGCCTCGGCTACCAGGAGCCCGCCCGGGGGTCGAGTTCCCGCGGTGGGTCCGCTGCGTTGCGCGGACTGATGAGGCGTCTGCAGGAAGGCACCACCGTCTCCGTTCTCGTCGATGGCCCGCGCGGTCCGGCCCGCGTGGCCAAGACCGGCATCATCTCGCTCGCCCGCCTGACGAAGACGCCCATCCATCCCGTGGCCTTTTCCGCGCGTCCGGCCCTGCGGCTCGGTAGCTGGGACCAGACGCTGGTTCCGCTGCCCTTCGCCCGGGTCGTCTGCGCCTTCGGCGAGCCCCTCGCACCGGAAACGGATCCCGACGAGGGACACGAGCAGGCCGCCGCTCGACGCCTCGACGAAGCCCTCGTGCGGCTTCATCACGAGGCCGATCGGATCCTGATCCGCGACTGAATCCGATCGCGATCGACCCGGCTCACCCCCTTCTCGATGCGCCCCATGAGGTCGGCCCGCCGAGGGGGATCCGACCGGCCCCACCGTCAAGGCAGGGGCATGCCGATCCGATCCGCGACGAGACGATGGGTCTGCTGGACCAGGAGCTCATTGCGACCCAGGACGAAGGGGATGCCCGGTCGCCCGTGTTCGATGCTCCTCCAGACCGACTCGGCAACCGCATAGTCCTCTCCCCGCACGATCTCCACCACGGCATCGTGGATCGCGCCGATCGCGGCGTCGGCCGCCTCGCTCCGCTCGCCCCGGGCATGGATCGAGAGCTCGGTCACGGACCGACCGACCGATCCGCCCGGGTAGACCCTCGACATCGTCATGATCGGCGTTTCCCCATCGACGGCATGGGTGAACGAGAGCGTCGTATTCGGAAAGAGATAGTGGACGGCCTGGTAGTCACACTCCGGCCATTCGCTCTCGGGCTTCCCGACGAGTCCGGCGAGACCCCGGTCCGCCCCGGCGAACCGGTTGTGCAGTCCATAGCGGTCGAAGACGGTCACATGCGCTTCGAGATTCCGGGCCAGACTCTTCCGGTGGACCACGGGCACGTGGTAGGTCTCCCGTCCCATGTCGAGGGCGAGTTTCCAGTTGCATCGCGCCTCGATCCGGCTCGAACGAACGCGCCGGAGACTCCCGAAATCGAGTGCCGCAAGAAGAGGCGCGATCGGCCCCAGGAAGCCCTCGAGTTCCAGCGCCTCCTCGCCGGGCCGCGCACGAACGAAGACCATGCCGTTCCATTCGGCGACCGGGACCCGAACGAGGCCGCGCTTTTTCTCGTCGAGTCCCTCGAACGCGCGCGTGAGGGGCAGTCCGGCCAATCGTCCATCGAGATCATAGGCCCATCCATGAAAGGGGCAGAGCAGACGCTTCGTCGGCTCGCAATCCGAGACGAGCCTCGCCCCCCGATGCGTGCACATGTTGAGGAAGGCGCGCAGGACCCCATCCCTTCCTCGAATGACCAGGACAGGCGGTCCCGCCAGGTCGAAGAGGATCCGGTCCCCGGGCTCGCGCAACTCATCCGACAGACCCACCAGCATCGGCTCGCGCGCGAAGATCTCCCGGCGCTCGGCTTCGAAACGATCGGGGTCGGTATAGACGGAGGGATCGAGCGACAGCATGTCGGCTCCCAGCTCGCTCTTCCGGCCATCGGCGATCAGGCGCACCAGACGGCGGCGCAGATCCCCCGCCTCCTTCTCGAGATCGACCGCTCCGCGCGCCTCCGACCGGTTCTCCACCCCTGCCCCTTCCCTGCCCCTTCCGTTGCGGCCCCGCATCCTACTCGCCCGGAACCCGATCAGGCGGACGCGATCGCCTCGTCCAACAACTGACCGAGCCAGCCGCCGATGTCGGGATGGTCGACCAGACCCGCTCCTCTCAGCCGCCGTGCGGCGATCGCGTGAACCTCCGCCGCGGTCCGTGCGCCGAGCGCCGCCCGGGCATCGGCCTCGACCTCGCCCGAGTCGAGGGCACGAATGATCTCCTTCACGACGGGGACCGCCGCCGGCGTGCCCGACAACTCCTCGATTCCCAGCCCGATCAGGATCGGAACGGAAAGCGGGTTCGTCGCCATCTCGCCACAGACCGAAACCGGGATGCCTGCCCCGTTGGCGGCACGAACCGTCATCTCGATGAGCTGCAGGACCGCGGGATGCAGGGAATCGTAGAGATGGGCGACCCGTTCGTTGCCCCGATCGACGGCCAGGGTGTATTGCGTGAGATCATTGGTGCCGATGCTGAAGAAATCGCACTCTTCGGCGAGCACGGCGGCCGTGATCGCGGCCGAAGGCACTTCGATCATGATCCCGACCTCGAGATCGCGATCGAAGGGGCTGCCGTCCCGATCGAGCTCCAGCCGAACCTCGTCGATCACGCCCTTGGCCTCGCGCAGTTCGGGAAGGCTTCCGATCATCGGCAGCAGCAGCCGAAGATTCCCGAGCGTACTGGCGCGCAGGATCGCCCGAAGCTGGGCGCGGAAGGCCGAGCGGTTCTCGAGGGTCAAGCGGATCGAGCGACAGCCGAGCTGGGGATTCTCCTCGTCGTCGAGCCCGATGTTGGGAATCCCCTTGTCGCCCCCGAGATCGAGGGTCCGCAGCGTGACCGGACGCGGGTGCAGGAATTCGACGACCCGCTGGTAGAGCTGCCCCTGCTCTTCCTCGCTCGGAAAGCCGCGGTGGGCCAGGGCCAGCAGCTCCGTACGGAAGAGTCCGACACCCTCGGCACCGTGTTTGTCGACGAGACGAAGGTCCGCCAGCAGCCCGGCGTTGGCCGAAAGACGGATCCGGCGCCCATCGAGGGTTTCTGCCGGACGCTCCCGCATCGCGTCGAGATGCTCGACGGCGACCTCGTAGCGATGTTGCGCCTGTTCGAACTCCCGGGTCAACGCTTCGTCCGGCGACAGATAGATCGTTCCACTCGCGCCGTCGACGATCGCGAGCTCGCCCTCCCGGGCTTCCTCGAGCAGCCCCGCCGCCCCGGTCACCGCCGGGATCTCGAGCGTCCGCGCGAAGATCACGCCATGGGAGGTCTGTCCACCATGCTCGGCCACGATCGCAGCGACCTTGTCCATCTCGAGCTGGGCGAAGATCGCCGGAAGCAGCTGGTCGACGACGACGACGGAGCCTCGCTGCATCGGCTGGACGTGGTCACGAAGACCGAGCAGCCGTTCCATCACGCGCTGTCCGACATCGGCGATATCCGTTCCACGCTCGCGGAAGTAGGGGTCCTCGATCTTTTCGAAGGTTTCCCGGTAGCTGTCGAGAACGCTCCGCAGGGCGTCCCGAGCGCTTCCCGTCTGGTCGATCGCGAGGCTCACGTTCTGGAGGAAACCCTTGTCTTCGAGGATCTGGATCTGGGCATGGAAGACCGCTGCGAATTCGGGACCGAAACGATCCTGCACGACGTCGCGCATGTCTTCGATCTGACGGCGCGCCGCGTTCATGGCCGCCTTGAAGTGGGCATGCTCCTCCGCGAGATCCTTCTTCGGCTCGTAGGGCAGCCGATCGAGATCGACGGGCTTGTCCATGCGGAAGATCGGGCCGATCGCGACACCCCGGGCGGTCGCCAATCCCCTGAGCGTGACGTTCTTCTCGGCCCGAGGCCGCACCTGCGAATCCGATCGGTTCCGGCCGATCGCCTCCGACTCGGCGATTCTCGAGACGACGCTGCCCCGAGCCTCGGGCGGCGCGGACATCAAGGCGAGCAGCTGTGCATTGACGACGACCGGTGCAAGCAGGGAGGCACAGGTCTGCAGCAACTCGATGTCGGGCTCGTCGAAGCGACGGGGCTCGACCGTCTGGATCACGATCACGCCGATCACGGCGCCCTGGACGATCAGGGGAGCAGCGAGCAGGGACTCGAAACGCTCCTCACCGGTTTCGGGGAAGTAGCGGTAGTGGGGATCGGCCTTCGCGTGCTCGATCGCGATGGGTTCTCCCCGGCTGGCGGCGAGCCCGACCAGCCCCTCGCCGATCGGCAGCTCGACCCGCCCCACGGCTTCACTCGCCAGCCCGATGGTCGAGGCAAGGCGCAGGCTCTGCTGCTCGGGATCCGCCGAATAGATCGAACAGACGTCGGCGTCGAGCCGCTTCGACACGAGATCCGTCACATTGGCGAGGGTCTCCTCCAGATCGTGCGAGCGGGACACGATCTCCGCGACATCGGCGAGAATGGAGACGCGATCGGGAATGGGCCACCTCCAGGGCCGGAGAGTGGCCGGCCGAGCGGGTTGCCCAGGGTAGCAACTGGAACCGCCCGGGGCGGGCCCGGGCGGTTCCTTGGCGACAGACGGCGCGTCCCTGCGTGGAGCGCGCCGGATTTCCGAATCGGGTGTGGATCCGGCCTAGTGCGAGGCCGGGTAGGTGGTCATCGGCCGACGGGTCGGCGGAAAGACCTGGTCCTTGTCCTCGAAGGACAGACCCAGCGCGAGGAGGATCTTCCGCTTGGTGTCCATGCGGCAATTCATGCCCTTCTCGACG
>DRKE01000163.1 GCA_011051925.1 Deltaproteobacteria bacterium | reverse complement strand
GGGCGTCAGCATGCGTACGCTCTCGACCATGTCGTCGATATGGGTCTGGTTCGTCGCATAATGCCCGCCCGCACGGGTCGCGACCCAGCCGCCCACCGTCGACCAGGGAAAGCTCTGTGGAAAATGTCGCAGGGTGAGGCCTTCGGGACGCAGCGCGTCTTCGAGATCGGGACCGAGCATGCCCGCCTGGATGCGCGCCGCGCGCGAAACGGGATCGATTTCGAGGACCCGGCTCAGATGGTCGAGATCGATCGTGACGACGCTCTCCGCGTCTTCGGGAATCCGGACACCCCAGACGACCGACGTTCCGCCACCGTAGGGCACGACCTTGTGTCCCGCCCCGTCCGCCCAGGCCAGCGTCGCCTCGAGCTCCGCCTCGCTCCGCGGATGGGCGACCGCGTCGGGCGGGGAATCGAAACGACCCCGCAACGCGGCGAGCAGCTCCATCATGTGTCCGCCATACGTATGGAGAAGCCGCTCTTCGGAATCGGTCGTCACCCAATCCGACAGCTTCGACGGAACCTCGAGGCGCGGCTTCCGGATCTCGATCTCGGAAAGGTCGGGAATCGGCGGCGGCTCGACCGCCCTCCCCGTCCGCTTCGAGACCGCCTGCGCCGCCCTCTTCCGTTCTTCCAGGGAGGGCTCGTCCGACGCGTACCCCCACGTCCAGAAACTCCGCCGCTGCTCCCACTTCGCCACGCCGCCCTCCCCTCGCTCAGAGAACGAATCATGCGACAGGACGACGACCGAGGCACCCCCACTGCAAGACCCGAGTGCGGTGCGCGCTGCGGCCGAATCAAGCGCAGGGCGAAGCCCGAGCCATCGGCCGCAGCGCGCGCCGTGCTCGGGTCGACTTCGAGGGAGATCGGAGCGAATTCGAGCGAGACCGATCTACAGCCGCGTGATCTTCTCGCGATCCGCCTTCACGTCCTTCGTCGCATTGCGCGTATCGAAGACCCGCGGTCCGACGCGGACCACGCGATCGTAGTCGACGTCCGCATGATCGGTCAGGATGACGACGAGATCCGAGGTCTGGAGGACATCGTCGGTCAGGTCGACCGACTTCATCGTCCGCCCGGCGATCTCGCATTCCGCCACGTAGGGGTCGTGGTACTGGATTTCGCCTCCCCGCTCGAGGAGTCCCGCGATGACGTCGAGGGCCGGGGATTCCCGCATGTCGTCGACGCCCGACTTGTAGGCGACCCCGAGGATCAGGATCCGCGAGCCGTTCACGGCAAGCCGGTCCTCGTTCAGCATCTCGGCGATCCGGTCGACGACGTGGTCCGGCATCCCGCTATTCACTTCGGTGGCGAGCTCGATGAAGCGCGCGGGAAAATTCAGCGACTTCATCTTCCAGGAGAGATAGGCGGGATCGACCGGGATGCAGTGGCCGCCGAGCCCGGGCCCCGGCGTGAACTTCATGAATCCGTAGGGTTTCGTCGCGGCCGCATCGATCACCTCCCAGACGTCGAGGTCGAGCTTCTCGCACATGAGGGCAATCTCGTTGGCGAGGCCGATGTTGATCGCGCGGAAGGTGTTCTCGAGGAGCTTCACCATCTCGGCGGCCTGGGTCGAAGTCACGGGGACCGTCGTCTCGAAGACCGTGTCGAAGACCTTGCAGGCCAGCTCGGTACAGAGTGCCGTTTCGCCGCCCACGACCTTCGGCACGTTGGTCACCTTGAACTTCGTGTTGCCGGGATCGATCCGCTCGGGCGCGAAGGCGAGGCCGTAGTCGGTGCCGATCTCGAGACCGGCACCCGCCAGCAGGGGGATCACGAACTCGTGGGTCGTGCCGGGATAGGTCGTGCTGCCCAGGATGATCAGCTGTCCCTCTCGAAGATGTTTCCGGATCTCCTGCATCGCGGCGGCGATGAAGGAGACGTCGGGATCGCGCGTCTTGCGCAGCGGCGTCGGAACGCAGATGTTGATGATGTCGACCTCGGCGAGCTTGTCGAAATCCGTCGTCGCCTCGAGACGCCCCGCCGCGGCCAGCTTTTCGACCTCGGCGGACTCGACGTCCCCGATGTAGGAGCGGCCTTCCGAGATCGCGCGGACCTTCGTCGGATCGACGTCGAAGCCGGTGACGCGGAAGCCGGCATGGCCGAGCTCGACGACGAGGGGCAAGCCGACGTATCCGAGACCGATCACGCCGATCCGGGCTTCGCGGGAGTCGATCTTTCCACGCAGGTCTTCGAGCTTGCTCATCAGGGCATTCCTTTCGACGGAAGGGGGGAATCCGTCTCCGATTTCCGTCCGCCGGCGATCAGTCCGGCGCGGATGGCAACGGCGAAGCCGGGGGGATCGGGTCGGCCCGCCCCCAGCCGAAATAGTCCTTGAAGTAGAGATGACCCGACCACAGGGTGAGTGCCGTCGCGATTGCCAGAAGTGTCATCCCGATTTCGTGGGCCGGCAAGCCGAAGGTCTCGTAGTGGAAGAGAAGGGCAGCCGTCGCCACGCTCTGGGCGATCGACTTGATCTTTCCGGGTCCCGTAGCGGCGACGACATGACCGTGGGTCGACGCGATTCCCCGCAGGCCGGTCACGGCCAGCTCCCGGCCGACGATGACCACGACCATCCCCGAGGCCCAGACGGGAATCCGGTCGATCGCGAGCATCATGATCAGTGCGGTCGAGACCAGCAACTTGTCGGCAAGGGGATCGAGCAGCTTGCCGATCCGCGTGATGTCGCGACCGTCGTAACGGCGCGCCAGCCAGCCATCGAGGATGTCGGTCAAGGCGGCGATGATGAAGGCCCAGGCCATGAAGCGGCTGCCCGCGACCCCCTGGGCCAGGGGCAGGAAGAGGAGGATCGGAACGACCCCGATCCGCAGCATCGTGACGGTATTCGGAAGGTTCCAGAAGATCTCGCGGGGCAGGAAATGCGGCGGCGTCTCGCTGGCCGGACCGCGTCCGTGGGCCGCCGGGGAGCCGGTCGTGGCCCCGGCCGCCGCGACCCGCGTCGCGGGAGACGTCGTCTCCGCGGGGTCACGCGGATCGCCCGACTCGGCCTTCTCCTCGTCCTTCGGTTCCACCAGCACGGTTCCGTCCCATTTCCCGGCAGGTCCACCCGACCGCCGCCTTCACGGCTCCCTCAAGAGCCCCGCCGCACGCAGCCTCTCCTCGGCCAACGCCAGCGCCTCCGCTCGCGGGGCCTCCGGAAGCGGTCGTCGAGCCCGCTTCCCAGCCGGCGGAATCCCGCGTCCGGAATCCGCGAGGGCGGCCTCTCTTCCCCGCTCCTGTTCCCTCTTCTTTTTTTCCCTCTTCCGGTTTCGGCGCTCCCGGCCCTCCTGACCCCTCCGGCCTGCCCGATCCCCGCCATCCCGGCGTGGCGCGTCTGCCCGGGGCTGATCCCGGGGCCCGTTCCTCCCGGTCCGGCGCGCCCGCTCGAACTCGTTCCGGTACCCGCGATAGTACTCGAGGACCCGCTTCACGTAAGCCTGGGTCTCGCGATAGGGCGGAATCCCACCATGACGATCCACGGCGGCCGGGCCTGCATTGTAGGCTGCCAGGGCGCGAGTCAGATCACCGTATCGATCGAGCATCGCCCGCAGGTAGCGCACGCCGCCGTCCATGTTCTCAATGACACCGAAAGGCCGTTCGACACCCAGGGACTCGGCCGTCGAAGGCATCAGCTGCATCAGCCCCTGCGCGCCGACGCGGGATACGGCGTCGGGCCTGAAATTCGATTCCGCGGCGATGACGGCCTTCACGAGGCCCGGTCGGACGCGATGGCGCGCCGCGATCGCGACGATCAACCGGTCATAGTCCCGCTCACTCGGAATGCGCGGCGAGGGACGGGGCGAGATGACCGGCCCGTGCTGGCGGACGCGCTCGACCCGGTTGAACCGTGCATCCGTCGGAACATCGCTGAAGTGGACGACACCCCGATCATCGATGTAGCGGTAGATCGAGTCGGCCACGGCCGGTCCGGGGGCCGCGTGCGAGCCGACGATTCCCGCCAGGGCGACGAACGGCAGGAGCCCGGATGTCCGCCTTTTCCGACCACGCGCGTCAGCGTCCATGATGCCGCCCGCTTCCAGCGCATCCGCCCCGTCGCGTCCCACCCGATCGCCTCTCCTGCCGCACCCGCCGTTGACTCACCCGCCCCGCCACCTCGATCGCCGACCGCTGGCCGGCTCCCGACGCACCACAGTTTTCGGCCCCAGGGGGCCCGCTTTCCTGCCCGGTGCTGGTGGCCCTCGCGG
>DRKE01000162.1 GCA_011051925.1 Deltaproteobacteria bacterium | reverse complement strand
CTCACGGTCCCGGTCTATGCGGCCTTCCACGAGTGGCTCGGTCGCGGCGATCGGCTCGAGGGGCTCTGGTCCCATTGGAAGGCCGGGGATCGGAAAGCCGCTCTCGAAGCGATCCCCGACGACGTCGTCGACGCGCTCGTGATCCACGGCTCGCCCGGGGAATGCCGTGATCACGTCGAGCGGTATCGCGAGGCGGGAGTGGGCACGCCGGTATTGGCGATCCTTCATGCCGATGACCTGCGTCAGGCCGTGAGGGATCTCGCGCCCGGCTAGGGAAGCTCTGCACACGCCGCCGTGCTGTGCCGGTGCGGGAGGGGGGTCCCGTGCTCAAACAGGTTCGGGCGGTCGGAGTGCCTGCTTGTCCGGATCCGGGTGGCCGCCCTCTCGGAACTGCGCGTACTCGTCTCGCTCCTCGCGAGACTCCCCCCTCCCGCCCCGACCTCGGGACGCCTCGATCAAAGCGCCGCCCTTGCCTCTCTCGGGATCAACTCGTGCCGAACTGCATGCAGGTTCGCCGACGCCGACATCGTCTGCGCCCGCTCCGGGTGCTTCGCGATCCCCCGGTCGCGTGTCTTCGTGAAGCCCTGGAGTGGCTTGACGACGCGGAACGGATGCTCGCCGCGAGCACGCGTTCGTGATCGCGCTCGATTGATCCGCTTCCAGTACTCGCCCTGGTTCTTGTTCCCACCCGGTTCGCCGGCTCGAGACCCCCGACCCGGTTGTACCATGTCGGGCGAGCTCTGCAGGGCTTCCCTAGGCCCTGATCGTCGCCGCGGTCGGGCGCGGCGTCCGGGGGGCGTCGGGCATGGTCGACCGAGGCGGATTTCACGAAGCGGGCTACGGATCTGGCGGAGAAATTGCCGGTCGTTCCGGGCTTTCCTGCGCGGCGTCCATGGAAGGCTCAGCCCGGCGACGGGATCGGCCGATAGGTTCGAGAACTCACCGACTGACCGAGGTCCAATGGCTGTCGCCGAGACACCCCATGCGTGTACCGCCCTGCGGTCGCTCGAGATCCGCACCCGCACCCTGCCGCTGGAAGCACAGATGGTCGAATGCGTCGATCTGCTCCAGTCACCGGAGTTCGTCGTCGACGATCTGCTTCGGAGTGTCGAGCAGATCCGGGCTGCGGGCCGTGTCGCAGGGCGCGTTCGGCTCGAATGCGACGAGGAAGTCGAGTCCGGCGCCTTCTTCTATCCCTCCCGTGAACTCTTCGTGCAGGGAGACGGCTGTTCCTTCACCTGTCTCGCCACTTCGGTCGCCTTCACAGACGGGGAGACGGCGCCCGCCCCACCCGAAGAGGAGATCGATCCCTGCCGGGACCGGATCGATTATGCGGCCGTCACGTGTGAGTCGCGCCCCTTCCCCGTGCTCGGCTTCACGCAGTCGGCCGAGAACGAAAGCGCCTATCCGATCCTCCTGCGCTCGCTCTCGAACCTGATCGAGTTGACACGCCCCCTTCGCTTCGAGGTTCTCGACCGGCAGGTCTACCGGGGCATTCTCGGCCCGGCACCCGTCTTCGATCTCGCTCTCGTTCTCTGGGACGAAGACGACGAGGCCGATCCCCGACGGCCTCTTTGCGAGCTGGCGAGGGACCTGGCCGAGGTGTTGAAGTCGACGCTCCGCGCGGAAGCCCGATTCCCCCCGATCCTGAATGATGTCGTCTGCCTGCGCATGAACCCGAAGCGCTTCGACGGCCGGCTTCGATACGTCTGGCGGGTCTGATCCTTGGGGCGGAAAGCGGATGAGGACGTCGGATCGGCCCCGATCCGCCCGCTCCGATCCCGGTCTGCCCGCCGGGTCGAGCGCGATGCCGGCTATGCGTTGGTCGACGAGATGCGCGACGGGATCTGTCTGCTCGACGAGGAAGGCCGCATCCTCCATGTGAATCCGTCTTTCGTGGCGCTTCTCGGCGGATCACCCGATGGCTGGATCGGATCGGATCCCCTCCTGGGCGTCCATCCGGAGGATCGACGACGGGTCGCGAATCTCTTCCGGCCGGGGGCACGTGCCAGAAGAAAGGGGGCGCTCGTCTATCGGATGCAGAGCGCACGAGGCGCTGCACTCCAGCTCGAGGCGACGGCTCGTGAGTTCACGGACGGCCACGGGCGGCTTCGCGTGGTGGTCGGGATTCGCGACGTCACGGAGCGCGAGAACGCGCGGCGAGCACTCGAGCGGCATGTCGAACTCGAGACCCGCGTCGCCGAGATCTCGCGATTCTTCGTCGACCTCGAGATCGGGGCCATCCAACAGGGAATCGAGAGTCGGCTGGCAGCCATAGCGGGGCTCGCGGATGCACAACATAGCTGGATGTACTCGTTCTCGACGGGAGTCGAGGAGGGGCCTGAACTCTTCGATTGGTGGCGAGAGGAGGTCGGCGAAAGGGCACCGGTTCCTGCCACCCGCGCGATCGCGGCCTTTCCGTATTCCACGTCGCGGATCATGAGCGGACAGGTCTACCAGGTGACCGATGTCGACGCCCTGCCTCCCGAGGCGGACCGGGAGAGGCAGGACATGCTCGCTCGTGGGGTTCGCTCGATCCTGGGGATTCCGATCATGTCGGGCGGTCGTTTCGTCGGCTTCCTCGGTTTCGAGTGCTTCGATCGGGAGAACGACTGGCCCGAGGAGACCATCATGCTCCTGCGAATGGTCGGAGAGATCTTCTATTCGGCGCTCCGGCGTCGGCGGGCGGCCCTGGATCTGCGGCACAGTCAATCACAGCTGATGCAATCCCAGAAGATGGAGGCGATCGGTCGGCTCGCGGGGGGCATCGCGCACGACTTCAACAACCACCTCGCCGTCATGCTGACGAATGCCCGCTTCGTGCGTCAGGAAATCGATGCGGAGCCCGAGGTCTTCGCAGCGATCGAGGATTTCGAGCGATCCGCGGACCATTGCGCGCAGTTGACCCGTTCGCTGCTCGCCTTTTCGCGGCGGAGTCCGGCGGAGATCGTGCCGGTCGAGGTGGCCGAGGTGGTCGAAGGGGTGGAGGCGCTCGTGAGGCCGCTCCTGCCCTCCGGCATCCGGCTCGAGACCGTCCTGGCACGGGATCTCGGCTTCTTCCGGGTCGATCGCGTCCAGATGCAGCAGGTGCTCGTGAACCTTCTCGTCAACGCCCGGGATGCGATGCCGGAAGGGGGGGCCATCCGCATGCATGCCTGTCGTCGTCCGTTGGCCCTGGCCGAGGCGGCCGAAGAAGGACTCGATGGGTGCCGGGAATACGTCGTCATCACGGTCGAGGATACGGGGATCGGCATGGACGAGGAAACCCGGGAGCGCGCCGTCGAGCCCTTCTTCACGACCAAGGAAATCGGCCGAGGGACGGGTCTCGGATTGGCGATGGCCTACGGGATCGTACGCGAGGCAAAGGGCTCGATCTCGATCGCGAGCGAACCCGGGGAGGGCACGACCCTTCGCGTCTTCCTGCCGGCAGTCGAGGCCGATCCGAAGGACTTCGACGAGGGGTGACTCAGCGCGCCGGATCGCGGATGCTCCGGGCATGACCCGGCGAGACCTTCATCGTGGCGCAAGCGAACTCATCGTCTTCGGACGTCATCCCGTCCGGGAGGCGATCCGTTCGCCCGGTGTCGAGGTTCTCGAAGTCAAGCTGGCGAAGGAAAGATCGACGGCGGATCGGCGTGCTTTCCGAGAAGCGGCCCGCCGCGCGGACATCAGCGTCGAAGAGGTTTCACGGGGCGAACTCAGTCGTTGGACCGGCGCTTCGAGACACGACCAGGGCGTCGCGGCGCGCGTCCGCCTGCTGCGGGTCGGTGAGGTCGAATCGTTCGTGGCGGCGAGGAAGGGACGTGCAGCGAGAGTGCCCTCCCGATTGATCGCGCTCGACGGGGTCACGAACTCCCAGAACGTGGGCATGGTCGTACGTTCGGTCGTGGGCGCGGGGCTCGACGGATTGCTCTGGCCCCTCGTCGGCCAGCCCTGGGTGAACGGTCTCGTCGTTCGTGCGGCCGCGGGTGCGCTCTTCGAGTGTCCGATCGTGACCTGCGATTCCCTCGCCAGCGGATTGGGCGCGCTCCAGGCTGCGGGTTATGTCTGCTGCGGACTCGAGGCCGGAGCGGGTCGCTCGGTTTTCGAGTGCGACGTGCCGCATCGGTCGGTCTTCGTCCTCGGTAGCGAGACCACGGGGCTTTCCGAAGACGTTCGATCCTTGTTGGACGATCGGGTTTCGATTCCGATGGCCGGTCCCCTCGAATCCCTGAACGTGGCGGTCGCGGCGGGCCTCGTCTGCTTTCGTGCGGCGGGTCTGCTCGGGCCGCCCGAGGACGCCATTCGCCCGATCAGGGAGCCAGACGCCAGATGAGGCCGGGCGAACGACGGCCATCCTCGAGGACCTGTTCGATCGAGATCGTTTCGGGCCACGGACGCGCGAGATGCTCCGCGAGATCGAGCGTCACTCGACCCCGATCATGGGGATCGACCGGCGCCCGCAGCAGGAGCCGCCTGGTCCGCCGGTCGTAGACGCGAAGCTCTCCGCGCGGAATCGCCGGGGCGATCACCAGCTCGATCGGATGGTCGAAGTCGGGACCGCCGGAGACGAGCATCGGGGCGATGAGCGGCGGTTCGGCGAGAACGACCCGGTCGGGATCGGGTGGCTGCTCTTCGAGCGCGACATCGAAGCCGCCGCCCTCGCCCGGAAGGGTCCGGATCCCGAAATCGAAGCGGCCGCTCCGACGCGATCGGGTCCCGGCGACGCGGCTGAATTCCGCTCCATCCCAGAGCCACAGGACCAGGTTCCGAGGGGCGCCGGGGTCGGTTCCCACGACACGGGCGATCGATCCGGCTGCGAAATCCTCGAGCGGATCGAGCCGCGGACCGGGTGCTTCGCGATCATCCGATCGCGCAGTGACGGCCAGGCCGAACACGGCCAGGCAGGAGAGACCGATCAGGGATTTCGGATGCGAACGCCGCATACGGCTCCTTCCGGCAGTCCAGCCGTAAAATGCACGTCGGGCCCGTCGAAGTCCACGCCCGGCCGCCCGGGGCGGATGACCACCCGGTCGATGGCTCGGACGAGGCCCGTCGCATCATCGACGAGGGGGGCGGTCACTGCCTGGAGGCGTTCGATCGTGACCGCCGTCCCGGGATCGAGGGAGGCCGTCCGGTCTGCCGGCAGATCGAGGTGCAGGATGCTGAGGGTGCCGTCGCAGAAGTCGGATGCGACGCCCGAGGGTCCGATCTGGGAGAGCGCGACCGAGGTCTGGGTCGTGCATTGCGAATCCGGCGGGCCCGTCGATCTCTTCGGAAGCGGGAGCGGCGAGTCCCCGCTGTAGAGACGGGCGTCGGGATATCCGGATACGGAACCGTCGAGCCGGATGGGCAGGGCCTCGGGGCCGAGACCGAGGAGCGGATCGTCGAGGGCCGCCAGGTCGATGCCGAAAAGGGCACGCCGGGTGGCCGCCCCGATCAATCCGACGCGTCGATTCGAGTCGATGGCGATGGGAGAGAAGCCCAGGCCCGCCCGGCCGAGGGGAATCGTGGCGATCAGCCGGCCCATCGCCACGTCGACGACGTCGATGGCCGAGTCCGTGCGGACCAGATCGGGGCCGGTGCCGAGGGCGATCGATCCGCTCACGCCGATCAGCGCGAGCGCGCGGCCGCTCGGCGTCGTGTAGGGGGTGACCGTCGTCGGATTGTATCCGGAGGTCAGCAGGATCGGCCCGTCGGCGCGGGGGCGGACGCGGGGGGGATCGGAACCCGTGTCGTACTCGAAGAGGAGAAGCGTTCCCGGGGCGAATTGCGCGCGTGACGACCGGATCAGGTTCGAGGTCGCGACGAGGAGGTGATCGCCGATCCGGGCAGCGCCCGCTGTGAATCGCGTGACGAAGCCGTTGCGATCCGGCGAACAGAAGCGGTTCGGTCCGATCGGATCGCCCAGGGAGTCGAGCAGCCCGTCTGCGTAGACACAGGCGCGCGTCGAAAGGCCACTTCGGATGGTCGGGATGCCGCTGGGCGGCCAGAAGGGCCAATCGGCCGGGTCGAAGGAAGCGCCGGGAGCGGGGGTCTCGAGCTCGACCGGCTGGAGCATGCCGTCGCGTGGATCGATGAAGAGGAGCTGCTCGTAGCTCGAGGTGCTGAGAGCGACCCGGGTCGGTTCGAGGGCGAAGAGGCTGCCGGCGACGGGGGAGAGACAACTGAATCCGAGTTCGTCGCTCCGACAGGCGTCGGCGATGCCGTCCGAGTCGCTGTCCACGCGTAGCAGGCCGCCACAGCGGCTGCAGACGAGTTCGGGAAACTCGGGAATCGCGGAATCGGACAGCAGACGCGGGGGTTCGGAGTCGAGTGACAAACCGAGAACCACCGTCGGGATGAACTGCACGACCGCGGCCTCGCCGGCGCCTCCGGGCAACGTCGTGAATCCGGAGGGAAACCCGCCGGCGAACCGGATGCAATCCGGCGTGGGTGCGAAATCGATGCGCGGTGCGGCGCCGTCGCTCCCGTCCCCCTCGCAGGCGAGCAGGCTCGCGACGACGAGGCCGATCGAGGCACCCAGCCGGTACCGGATCGCTCTTCTCAAAACACGCTCTCCAGGGCCACGGAGAAGTTCCTGCCGGGTCGTGGGAAGGATCGCGAATCCCGGATCGCGGCGTTGCCCAGATTCCTTCCCCGCACGCTCAGCCAGAGGGCGCGTCCGAAACGTTCCAGGTGGAGGAAGGGGAATCTCGTGAGATCGATGCTGGCGCTGGCGTCATAGGCGATGCGCGATGGCAGGACGGCCGCGCCGTTCTGGGAAACCGGAAGTCGACCCGTGTAGTGCAGCTCGCCGACGATCTTGAGTCGATCCCGGGGCCCGAGCTCGATCCGGAAATCGGTCTGGGAGACGGCGACGCCGACGACTTGTTCGTGCGTACTCTCGAGCTTCGCCCGGGTGACGGTCCGCGTGGCGGTCGTCCGGATCCAGGGGTGGGGCGTCCATCGGAGGGAGATCTCATAGCCCCGGGTCTGGGATCGGCCCGTGTTCACGGGTGCCGAAACGTTCGAACTGATCAGCTGGAAGGCGATTCCGTTCTCGATCTCACCGGCGAACCAGGTCGCCTCGACCTCGCCGTCGAGCCAGGGATGCGCGAAGGGACTTTCCAGGGTGGCGCCGATCTCGAAGCTCCAGGCTTCTTCCGGCAGGAGATCCTCGTTGCCCCGTTCGAAGCCCTTGTCCGGAAGATAGAGCTCCTGGAAGGAGGGAACCCGGTAGCTGCGAGCGATCGCGCTTCGGAGCACGATCCAGTCGAGGGGTTCGATCCGGATCACGATCCCCGGAATCCATTCAACGTCGAGCCCTTCGAATCGTTCCATGCGAAGAGAAGGGGAGAGCCTGAGGCGGTCGCCCCACCAGCTCGATTCGAGTTCGAGCCGAAGGGCGATGCCCGCCCGGGATCGGCTCGTCGTCTCGTTTGATTGGCGCAGATCGAGGCGGGCTTCGGTCAGGAGATCCAGCTCGTGACGTCCCGACAGTGCGTCGAAGCCGAGGCCGATCCGGGCACGAAGGGCGGATCCATGGACCTCCGTTCGGGTCTGGATCGGATCTCCGGCGAGGAAGGGCAGGGGATCCTCGAAGCGGTTGCGTTCGAAGCGATGGGAAAGGACGGCTTCGAATTCACCCGAGGGAAGCAGGGAGACGGGGAGTTCGAGACCCAGGCTGGTCAGACTCGAGAGGTTGCGCTCCTTCGCGCGGGTTCGCGGATTCGTTTCCAGGCCGGGCAACCCCCGGTCGAGATGGCTGACCAGCTGGGTCAATCGGACCCGGCCCCCGCCGATCGGATGGCCGATCCGGAAGAGGCCCGTGTGCCGATCGGATTCGTTGTTGACGCGCTTCTCGACCCGGGCGGAACCCGTCGGAAGCCCTCCGATGAACTGTCGAGCACGCTGGAAGCGATAGTCGCCGTCCGTATGGAATCCGCAATAGGATCCCGAGACGCTCCACTCGTCGATCCTGCGAGCATGCCGGAGGCTGCCCTCGATCGAGCCGAAGCTGCCGGCGGAAACCCGAAGTCGCGTTTCCGGCCGGGCCTTCGCATTCCGCGTGACGAGATTGACGACCCCGCCGATCGCGCCCGAACCGGCACGGGCCGCCCCCGCGCCTCGAGTCACCTGGATCTCCTGAAGGACATCGAGACAGAGCGTCGAAAGATCGCTGCGTCCGGTGAGCGAGGTGTCGAGGCGGACCCCGTCGAGAAAGACGGGGACCTGTTCTGGTCGCGAGCCCCGGATGGAGATCTCGAATCGCTCGCCGACGCCCCCGAATCGCCGGATCTGGACGCCGGGCATTTCGGCGAGCAGATCGTCGATCCGGGCGCCTTCGATCAACCGCTCGTCCGTCCCGACCCGTGAGATCGAGGCGCCTGCGAGGACATCCATCGTCGGACGCGCTTCGCCGTGGACGACGATCTCCTCGATGCTCCCGGGATCGGGAAAGGTGCCGGACCCTTCCGGGCTCTCCGCCTCTCCGCGAGCCGCGTGAAGAGCGGGGGTCGCGAGGCCGAGGCTCCAGAAGAGGGCGAGCGCCGCCTGCCCGAGCAGGCGGGCCCGCCCCTTGCGGATCGGGAACACCCGACGGGCCCGACTAGCGCTCTTCGCGCCGACCGGTCGATGCGATCCAGAAGAGCCCGAGACCGAACAAGAGTGCGGTTCCCGGTTCGGGAATCGTCGTCAGGTTGTCGATCGCGAAATACTGGGGCGTGTTGATTCCGAAGGAGCCGACGTCGCTCGATTCGAAGCTGAAACCGAGTTCCTTCACGAGCCCCAGGGAGGACAGATCCTGGAAGACCCATTGGTCGAGG
>DRKE01000161.1 GCA_011051925.1 Deltaproteobacteria bacterium | reverse complement strand
CTCGAGGCCTGGATGCCCGGAAGGGGCGAATCGGGCGACTGGGGCGAGATCACGAGCACCTCGAATTGCACGGACTACCAGGCCCGTCGCCTCAAGATCCGATTCCGTCGCAGCGGCGAAACGAAGAAGAACGAACTCGTCCATACGCTGAACGGAACGGCGATCTCCAACGCGCGCGCGATCGTGGCCATTCTCGAGAACCACCAGCAGAAGGACGGCAGTGTCCGGATTCCCGAAGCACTCGTCCCCTACATGGGGACCGATCGCATCGGCCCCCGCTGAGTCCGGGCGATGATCGAGACCCTGTCGATCGGATCCATCGGGCCCCCGCCCTCGCTGAACGGGAAGAGGCCGTGACGGATTCCCGGAAGAGTCTGGTCCTCGGCACGGCGGGTCATATCGACCATGGAAAGACCGCGCTGGTCCGCGCGCTCACGGGTCGCGATCTCGACCGACTCCCGGAGGAAAAGGCCCGGGGCATCACGATCGAACTCGGATTCGCCCCACTCGAACTCGGCGAAGGCCTCCGCCTCGCCATCGTCGATGTTCCCGGCCACGAACGTTTCGTGCGGACGATGGTCGCCGGAGCGAGCGGCCTCGATCTGCTCATGCTCGTCGTCGCCGCGGACGAAGGCGTGATGCCCCAGACCCGGGAACATCTCGCGATCTGCGAACTCCTGGGAATCGAACGCGGCCTCGTCGTTCTCACGAAATCCGACCTCGTCGACGAGGAGATGGTCGAGCTCGCCTCCGAGGAGATCCGGGATCTCCTCGCGGGCGGACCTCTTTCCGCTCTTCCGATCCTGGCGGCCAGTTCGGTCTCCGGTGCTGGAATCGACGGGATCCGGGCGGCCCTCGCCGAACTCATCCGAACGACGCCCCCGCGCGGCGACGATCGCCGGCCGGCCCGTCTCTTCATCGATCGGACCTTCATCCGCCATGGCTTCGGAACCGTCGTGACGGGAACCTGGTCGGGCCGCCCGCTCGGCGTGGGCGATGCCGTCATGCTCGAACCCGGCGGACGGAAGGCGAAGATCCGCGGCCTCGAGCGTCATGGCGAATCGATCGAAAGCGCCGTGTCCGGAGCGCGGATCGCCGTGAATCTGCAGGGCGAGTCCCGGGACGAGATCCGTCGCGGCGATCTGCTGACCGAACCCGATGCGCTGCTCGCCACGACGACCTTCGATGCGAGCCTGCATTGGATGGCGCGCAAGGCGCGCCTCGAAGAACCGACCTCGGTCGAATTGCTCTGCGGAACGACCGAACGTCGTGCGCGGGTGGCGCCGATCGGAGAAAAGCCCGTCCAACCCGGGGACCGGGCCTTCGCCAGGCTCCATGTCGAGGGCCCGCCTCTCGCGCTGCTACCCGGCGACCGCTTTGTCCTGCGCGGCTTCGCGCGGGACGCGGGGATCGGTTCGACGCTCGGCGGCGGAATCGTTCTCGATGTCGCCCCGCCCCACCGGCGCCGTCGCGACGCGGGCCTGCGAAGGGACCTCGAGCGTCTGGCCCGGGGAGACGCCAGCGAAGCTCTCGAAGTGCGGATCGCGCGTTCGGGACTCGAGGGCACGACGGTCGAGAGATTGAAGAAGGAAACCGGTTTCGACGACGAAAGCCTGGAAGCGGCGCTCGAAGAACTCGTACGGGCCGGCGGGATCGTACGATTGGATCCGACACGCTGCCTGTCCTCCCCGGCCGCGGACCGCCTGATGCAACGGCTTCTCGCGAGCCTCGATGCCTTCCATCAGGCCGAGCCCCTTCGATCCGGCATGCCACGAGCGGCGCTGGCGGGAACACTGCCCCCGAACGTCCCGAGCGAGGCCGGTGCGGTCCTGCTGAAGCGCCTCGCCGAAGCCGGGGAAATCTCGATCCGGGAGGAGATCGTGGCAAGGAAGGGATTCGAACCCCGTCTCGACGAAGATCAGGCCCGGCTCGCCGATCGGCTCCGGACCCGATTCGCCGCAGCCGGCCTCGAGGCCCCCACGCTCCGCACGCTTTCCGAAGAACTGGCGGTTCCCGCCGAGGCGCTGCGCGAGCTCGTCCATTTTCTCGAAAGACAGGATGTCCTGATCGCAGCGCCCGACGAACTCTTCTTCGATCGGGAATGCGTTCTGGGCCTGATCGGACGGGTCGTGGCGCATTTCGACTCGAACGATGAACTCGACACCCAGACCCTGAAGAGCCTGATCGGAACCAGCCGGCGAACGGCCATGCCGCTCATGGCGCTGCTCGACGATCTCCAGATCACGCGCCGGGATGGCAGCATCCGCCGCCTGCTCAATCGCACGCCCAGGCGCTGACCGTCAGGTGCCCAGGCCCTCCCGGATCGCCGCCCGCACGCGCTCCGGAGAACTCCGCAACATGTAGTCGTCGGTCTGATCGACCCAGCGAACGATGCCCTTCGCATCCACGAGAAAGGTCGTGGGGATCGGCAGACCGCCGATCCCACCCGGATGGATGTTGAAGGGGTTGCGCAGGTTGTAGCGGTCGGTGATCTCGAGATCGGGATCCGCGAGCAGGATCGCCCGAGCCCCATGTTTGTCGCGGCCCGCGCGGATCTTCTCCGGAGTATCCGTCGAGATCGCGACCAACTCGATCCCGAACGCGTCGAGCTCGGGCCGGAGTTCCTCCCATCGCCGCAACTCGGCGACACAATAGGGTCACCAGTGTCCGCGGAAGAACTTCAACAGGAAGGGGCGCCCCGCCAGACTGGCCAGATCGAAGTCCGCGCCCGTTTCGTCGGGAGCCGAGAACGTGAGGATCGGATCACCGACCCCGACGACCGGCTCGGTCCTTTTCTGCGCGCTGAGCGATCGGAAGAGGGAAAAGAAGAGGGCGATCGTGAGGGCGATTCCCCCGGCGATCGAGCCGGCCAGGCCGCCGCCCTGGAGGATCGCGGCGAGTCCGAGCGCGCCTCCGGCGAGGAAGGAGGCCATGTAGGGCGCGCGTCGACGCGGGACGGCGACGTTGCGAATCAATCGGATCCAGAGCCATCCCGTCACGCCGACGATCGCCAGGCCGAGCCATCCAAGCATCCTGCGTTCCTCCTCGTCGAATGACCCCGGGGCGTACGCGTGTTCGAAAGATCGCGATCCACGCCAGGCGCTGCTCCGGGCATCCCAGGCTGGAGCCACGCCCTTCACTATCGCAGACTGGCGACCGCTTCGTCGATCCATCGGCTGAGCAGGCCGACCGCGTTGCCCTCACTGACGATCGGCGCGACGCCGAAATAGACGACCGCCAACCCGCAAAGCACGAGGACGAGCTGCTCGTTCGTGAGCGCACGGCTCATCTCCCGATTTCCTTCGACGGATCGAAGCATCGCGAGAAGAGGCCTTCCCACGGCGATCAGCGCCAGGGCCGTCGCGCCCAGCCCGAAGAGAAGCAGGACATGCTGCCCGTCATGGGCCAGGGCCGCGAGGATCTCCGCCCGTGCGATGAAGCCGACCGTGCCCGGAAAACCGGCGATCGAAAGAAGGAAGAGCGAGAAAAGTGCGGCCCGGACGGGGCTGCGCTGCATCATGCCCGACAGATCGCCCACGTTCTCGCAGGCCCGCTCGTGATGGCTGAGGGAGGAGAGTGTCGCGAAGACCCCCGCCGTCGAAACGCCCGTCGCGAAGAGTGCCAGTAGCAGGGCACGCCCGCCTTCTCCCGTACCATCGACCAGGGCCAGCGTGAAGAAGCCCGCCTGACCGACGCCGAGCCAACCGACGAGTCGCCGAAGGCCGATCTGGACGAGAGCCATTGCGTGTCCCCCCACGAGCCCCAGGCATCCGAGCACGCCCAACAACGTGGGAATCCGCTCCGCAATCCGCGCCACGGGATCTTCCGTGGTCCCGACCATCGCGTGCAGCATCCGCAGCAGGATCAGGAACGTCGTCGCTTGTGCTGCGGTCGCGATGAAGGTGGTCACGAAACCCGGCGCGCCCTCATGGACATCCGGAGACCAGGGATGAAAGGGCGCGATCACCGCCCGGGCGATCAACCCGACGAGCACGAGTGCGACGCCCGCCTCGAACAACACGATCCGGCCGGCCGCCGCGCTCGCGAGATAATCGAGACCGAAGTGCCCGCTCGCACCGAAGACGAAGGCGACGCCATGGGCGAAGACGAGACTCGCGAAGGCATGCGCGAAGAAGGCCTTGAGACTCGACTCGCTCGAGGAGAGGCGACGGGTATCGCTCGCGATCAGGATGATCAGGGGAATCCAGGCCAGCTCGAGCGCGACCATCAGGACCAGGAGATCCCTCGCCGAGACGGCGACGGCCATCCCCGAAAGGGAGAAGAGCAGCAGCGCGAGCGGCTCTGCGGGACGCGACCGCGCCATGCCGAAATGGGTCAGCGCCAGACTCGAGGCGAGGAATCCGGCGACGACGACGTAGCCGATCCCGAAGACCGAGAACCCGTCCAACGGGGATCCGTTCGGCTCCACCCCCGATGCCGGGTTCTGGAGCGCGATCAGGACGGCCGCGAGGGAGATCATCGCGACGGCCCCGAAACGGATGCCCGCGAGGGCG
>DRKE01000160.1 GCA_011051925.1 Deltaproteobacteria bacterium | reverse complement strand
GATCGCGCGCCGGGCACGCTGGGGATCCGATGCGACGAAGAGCGCGATGACCGTCAGCAGGATCGCGATCGACCAGGCGAATCTTCTCACGAGCGGGCGTCCCCGAGGTGGCGCGATTCCGGCCGACGCCGATCTCGCAGCGGTGTGACGGAATCCCGGTGGTCGGAACGGGACACCCAACCGTGTGGAGCGACCGGCTCCAATATGGAGCGGGAGCCGAACCGAGGATTCTCCACCTTCCGAGAGGCGCTGCGAACGCCCCTGCTACTGCTTGACGAACGCGTGGTCGCAGACCTTGCCGTTCGCGTCGAAATCGATGATCAGCGTCTTCGCCTTGGTGCGTGCGCCCCCTCGATCGGAATAGGCGTAGGTGTACGTCCATCGCTCCATGCAGCCGAGCGGGTGACCCGAGAGCGGCATCGCCACCTGATAGGGCTCCCCGAACCAGCTGCGGATCTGCGCCTTGTCCTGCACGCCCTTTTCGATGTCCGCGGCGTGGGTCGTGTCGAAATCCCGTCCCGCGCTCGCACATCCGAACGCGACCCACCCCGCCAACAGCAGCCCCGCGAACCCCCACCGGGTCATCCCCGACGAAACTTTCAGCGATCGCATCGCAACCCTCCTCTCGATCGAGTCTCGAGACCATACGCGATCGAGGTCATGGAGCCAGCCCGGAAAAGCGCTGCCAGGTCGAAGAGGACCGCCCTCGTTGCCCGATGCAGATCCGACACACTCGGGAGAGAAGCGCGCTCGGCGTGGAGCGCAGGAATCCCGGGCTGCTGCGTCTCACGACTGTGGCAACCTGCCCTCGCGGTCGCACGACACGCAGCGGCGACACCCGCGCGGCGAGCGGTTCGAGCCGCTCCGTCCGTTCCATGACCACGTGCGTCGGCGTCGATCACGCGCTGTAGGGACCAGGGCGTGCAGGCTGGGTTTTCGGCACCACCGATTTGGGGGGTCCGAATCGGACAGATCCGCCCCGGCGGGCGATTCCAGGACACCTCGGGTAACAAGGACACCTCGCGCAACAAGCACGTGGAAAACCGCCGCGGCCCGCTGAAAATCCGAAGGAGCCCTCTCATGTCGCCCTCCGCCCCCATGTCGCCCCCCGCCTGGTCCGCGACCTGGACCGCCCCCTCCCTGCCCTCCCTCGTCGCGTTCGTCGTCGTCGTGATGGCGGTCGTCGCGCTCTTCATCCTGGCCGTGCGGAAGGCCGAACCCCGTTGGACCCTTCCCGCGACCCTCGCCTCGGTGCTCTGGCTCGCGGCGACCGCCGCGCTCGCCGAATCCGGACTGCTCGTGGCCGGCCTGCCGCGATCCCTGATGCTGGCCTTCGGAAGCTTCAATCTGCTGGCCGTCGCGATCGCCCTCTCGCCCCTCGGCCGGCGCCTGGCGGATGCGATCCCGTTGGTCGCCCTGGTGGGCTTCCAGGGCTTCCGGCTTCCCCTCGAACTCGTCCTGCACCGATGGGCCGAAGAGGGCGTCATCCCGATCACGATGACCTGGGAGGGCCGCAACTTCGACGTCATCACGGGCATCCTCGCGCTCGCCGCGATTCCGTTCCTGCGCCGACGCGCCCTCGCGCGATGGCACCGACCGATCGCGATCGGCTTTTCGGCCGTCGGCCTGGCCCTGCTGTCGAACGTCGGGGTGACCGCCGTCCTTTCGAGCCCCGGCCCGATGCGGCGGTTCTTCGATGGACCGCCGCTGCAACTCGCCTTCCACGCGCCGACGATCTGGATCGTCTCGATCTGCGTGGCCGGAGCGCTTTGCGGCCATCTCCTGCTCGTTCGGAAACTGCTGGCGCGAAACCCGTGAGGCGGGGACGCTGACGCCTGACCTCGTCTGCGATCGGGCCGCGGACTCCGTCTCGTCAGTCGCGATACGGATCCTCTTCGCCGGCCGCGTCGAGGGACTCCGCCGACGCGTAGCCGAAGATCCCCTTCGCCATCAGGGAACTCTCCGCTTCGCGCCGAAGCTGGTAGATCTCGGCGCGAATGGCGTGCACGGCCTTGTTCCCGGGCTCCGCCAGGGTCGCGAGTTCGACCAGATGGCAGGCGAGGCGGAGATCACCCGAGGCGGCGAGCTTCTTCGCCCGTTCGGCCAGGTTCTGGACGCCGCCGGAGAGTTCCGCGAGCTCGCGGGCCAGATCCGCGTCCCGGGCCGGCTTCAGGTGCGCCGGGTTGCCATCGTACCAGCCGCCATACATCCGCCAGATGTTGCGCACCACGAACTCGGGCTCGTCGTAGAGGGGCTTCAGGTAGGGCCGCTCGAGGCGTTCGGGATCGACCTTCACGCTGTGGATGATGTCGTTCAGTCGCGCGCCCTCGTTCATCAGGGCGAGCGTATCGGCCACCAGGGTCTCCAGGGTCTCGGCGACCTCGAGCAGGACCCCCCGGATCCGATCCCGACCCGCGATCGGCAAGCCGTGGGCCGGCAGGAAGAGCTCGGCGCCCTGCCCCGCCATCGCCCGCATCGCCGCGGCCCATTCCCGGGGATAGCGCTGGACCTTCTGGGGATTGCCCGCGTTGGGGAAATTCCAGATGAAGAAGTCCCCGGCGCAGATCGCCCGGTGTTCCGGAATCCATGCCCAGGTGTGGTCGTCCGTTTCGCCGCGGGCATGATGGAACTCGATCTCGAGTCCCCCGATCGTGCGTTCGAGACGGGTCCGGTAGGTCGTATCCGGCTTGCGCGTCGTCTTCGGCAGGAAATGGTTGTCCTTGCCACCGATGCCGTAGCCCTTCTTGATGAAGCCCCGGAACTGCCGACTGTTGATCACGAGGTTGTAGCCGTTCGTGAGATCGTAGCGGTCGAAGCGCGCGGGCACGTTTTCGTGCGCGATGATCTCCGGCCGCGGATCGGAACGACGCTCGACATCGGCCAGGAAGGCCCCGCAGCCACCCACGTGATCGATATGGCCATGGGTGTAGACGAGGCTGTTGAAGCGATCGACGTCGTTCCAGCCCCGGATCGCCTTCACGACCCGGTCGCCGCTGGGAATGCCACTCGTGTCGAAGACGACAAGCCCGTCGTCGGTCCGGAAGACGATCGAATGGGAAAAGGCTTCCACGATCGCGATCTCGTCGCTGATCTCGGAAAGCTCATGGGTGATGCGATTGATCGGGCCCTCCGAGTGTCCGGTCTCGAGGATCTCACCCGACAGTGCCAGCAGGTCCGCCATGCCGCCGCCCTTCCGCCGTTTCCGGCCCTCGTTCGCGTGTCTCCCGGGCTCCGTTCAGTTCCCGAAATCCCAGGAACCGCCCTGGTGATATTGCTTGAGCACGTTCTTCGCGATCAGGATCTTGTGGACCTCGTCGGGACCATCGGCCAGCCGCAGGGTCCGCGCCCCCTGGTACATGCCCGCAAGCG
>DRKE01000159.1 GCA_011051925.1 Deltaproteobacteria bacterium | reverse complement strand
GCCGATCGGATCCCAGACCCTCGAGGGTCAGTTCTACTTCAGTGCGAAGAATCCCAAGGACGACCTCGAACCGGTCCTGCTCGTGCTGCACGCGCTCTTCCGCGGCGACTACTGGCTCTATTTCCGGGTGATCCAGGCCGTCTTCGAGGAGTTGCCGACCGAGAACGAGGAATGGGCGCTGCGCTGGCGTACCGGCCGACTCGAGGATCTCGGTTTTCCTTCGTGGGATACCGCCATGCGGATCTACGGATTCATCCGGCCGGATCGGCTGGCGGAACTGCCCGAGTCGGAGAACGCGCTGGAGGGGGGCGAAGGCACATTGCCGATCTGGATCTCGGATCTGCCGCAGATCCGCGAAGACGAGCGCGCCCTGTTCCGGGCGACACGCGAACTCGATACCGCGGAGCGCAGCGCGGTCTTCCATGCGGTCGTCGGTCTCGCCAACCAGGTCGCCGTCGCCGATCGGATGGAACTCGGCGATCCCGAGTCCTTGCCCGCCGCCCTCGACAAGGCGACCCGCTTCGCCAGCGACGGACTCGAGTTCCTCGCCCGGGAGAACGGGATCTCGCTGGTCGAGACGCTTCGCCGGGTTCCCCTCGAACGTCTCTTCCGGGTCGGCGCGAATCTCAGCCGGGAAGAAGCCCTTCCGGACCCGCTCCCCGACGCGACCGGGGATTGACGGGAACCAGGCGGCGGATCGGACGGGTCATCCGAGCCAGAGCCACAGGGTCCCGAGTTCGAGCACGAGGAGAACGGCCGCCACGATCCGCCAGAAGCGCGTCGGATTCCGCTCGATCCAGGGTCGGTTCTCCCCGCGGAGGAAACGGGGGTTCGGGTTCTTGAGGTCGTAGATGAATTCCGAGAAGGTTTCGTAGCGCCGACCGGCCCGGAGCGAGACGGCCTTGCGTAGAGCACCGTCGATCCAGATCGGAATCATCGGGTTCCAATGGTGGCTCGGCACGTACTCGAGCCGCTCGAAATCCTTCGGTGCACGACAGGACTCGATCGCCTCGCCATAGGGGAGCTGCCCCGTCAGGAGTTCGTAGGCGAGGGTTCCGAGGGAGAAGAGATCCGATCGGACCCCCGCCGTCTCGCCCCAGCGGGTTTCGGGAGCGGAGTAGGAGGCCGTTCCGAGGGCGACATCCCGCTCGATCGACACCGCGATCTCGTGGATGCCCGCGACCCAGCACGATCCGAAATCGAGAATCCGCGCACGGCCCTCCCGGTCGACGAGAACATTGTCCGGTTTCAGGTCCTGATGGACCATCTCCATCCGCTCGAAGGCCCGCAACCCCCCGGCGATCTGTTCGACGAGCTCGACGACATCCCGGATCTCGACAGTCTCGCGGGCCGCCCGCCACTCACCGAGGGTCTCCCCTTCCACCTCCTCCATCAGGTGATAGAGAAAGCGGGGTGGTCTCGGCCCGTCCACGATCCGGACCACGGCCGGATGATCGATCCTCCGGCCGATCCAGGACTCCATCACGAAACGCTCGATATAGGCCGGATCGTCCTCGAAATTGACGGAGGGGGTCTTCATCACGAAACGTTGGGCCGTCTCCTCGTCCACGACGAGATGGATCTGGCTTCGTGGACTCGCATGCAATTCCCGTTCGATGCGATATCCGTCGATCCGATCACCGACCGTGAGCGGCGGAGGGAAGGGAAGGCGCGTCAGGGCACGAACGAGTTCGTCCGTCTCCGCCGGCTCGACTGCATCGATCCGGACCAGCTGACAGGTCAGGTTGTCATCGCTTCCCGCTCGTTTCGCGCGACCAGCGACCGCAGCGCAGATCTCCTCGAATGGCTGCCCGGATGCGAGACCCTCCTGCACGGTTTCGGCGATCTCTTCAGTCCCGATCCAATCGTGGATCCCGTCGGTCGTCGAGATGAAACAGTCGCCCGGAAGGATCTCGATTTCCTGGTAGTCGACCTCGAGATGCGCATCCATGCCCATTGCCCGGGCCAGATAACAGTCCCGATCGCTGATGCGGGTCGAATGGTCGCGGGTCAGCAATTCGATCCGATCGCCGCGGAGACGATGGATCCGCGTGTCCCCGACATGGAAGAGATGGGCGGTTCGCGACTTGAAGACGACGGCCGAGAAGGTACTGACATAACCCCGATGGGCCTCGTGGGTTCCGTGGGATTTCGCGTAGAGCCATCGATTGAGCGCCGTCAGGACGACCTGTGCGGAATGCTTGACCGTCCAGGAGTCCGGGGTCCCGTAATAGTCCGAAAGGAAGCTCTGGACGCAGACCTCGGCGGCCTCGCGTCCCGCCTCGGCACTGCTCACGCCATCGGCGATCACCGCAGCCACGCCCTTCAGCGTTCGTGTCGGGCCCTCCGGAATCCGGAGTCCCATGCAATCCTCGTTCGCCGCGCGCAGGCCCCTGTCCGTTGCCTGGCCCGCCGTGAGATCCAGATGGCCTTCGAGATGCACGGGAGACGAGCCTACCCCAGGCGGGATCGACGCGTCACGCGACTTCGATGAGCTCGACCGATCCATCCTCGTGAACCTCCGCCATGTGTCCCCTCGGCTCTTCGAGATGGAAGAGCGCGGCGAACACGAAGGCCGCGCTCGCGGCAATCACGAGAAAGAACGTCGAATAGTCGACGAAGGAGAGGACCGTCAGGTAGCTGACGGCACCGACGTTTCCGTACGCACCGGTCATGCCCGCGATCTGCCCCGTCATCCTCCGTTGGATCAGTGGGACCAGGGCGAAGACCGCCCCTTCGCCGGCCTGCACGAAAAAGGAACATCCCATCGTCGCCGCGACGGCCAGGGCGAGGGGCCAGGTCCCGCCGACCTGGCTCAGGACGAGGTAGCCCGCGGCCAGCCCGATGATCAGGATCTGGAGCGTTCGCCGTCGGCCGAAGCGATCCGAGAGCCAGCCACCGCCCGGACGCGCCACGAGGTTCATGAACGCGAAACCCGACGCGAGGAGGCCCGCCTGGACGGGATCGAGGCCGTCGAAGGTCTCGAGGAAGAAAAGCGGAAGCATCGAAACGACCGCCAACTCCGAACCGAAGGTCGCAAAGTAGGCGACGTCGAGAATCGCGACCTGTTTGAACGAGTACCGATAGATCTCCGGCACGCCTTCGGAGAGCATCTCGCGATTGACACGATGGATCTGGCTCACCTGGAAGACGAAGAGCCCCAACAACCCCGCTGCGACCACGGCGCCGGAGCCCGGGGAAAGGAGTCCGATCTCCTCGGAGGAGAGCTTCCACGTGAGAACGCCGAGGGCCAGGTACATCGGTACGTTCATCGCGACGTAGAAGAAGAAGTCGCGACGACTCGTCACCTCGAGCCCGCCGCTCCGCTTCGGCTTGAAGTAGGTCGAACCCTTCGGCGTGTTCCGGACGTGGCGATGGAAGAAACCCGCATAGACGAGGGCGATCACCCCGGTGAGCGCGGTCGCGAGTCGCCATCCCTGGTCCCCTCCGAAGAAGAGCGCGATCGAAGGAAGGGTCATCGCGGCCGCAGCGGAACCGAAGTTCCCCCATCCGCCGTAGATGCCCTCCGCGAGACCGACCTCCCGCGCGGGAAACCACTCGCTCACGAGCCGGATGCCGATCACGAACCCCGCTCCGACGAAGCCGAGCGCGAAGCGGGCGAGGGCCAGCTGCTCGAAGGTCCGCGCCGCGGAGAAGACGAAGCAGAAGAACGAACCCGCGACCAGGAGTCCGGTATAGACCGCTCGCGGACCGAAGCGGTCGATTAGCATGCCGATCACCACGCGGGCGGGAATCGTGAGGGCCACGTTCAGCGTGAGGAGCGCCTTGATCTGCGCGTCCGAGAGCCCCAGCGATTCCCGGATGAAGGCGATCAGGGGGGCATGATTGAACCAGATCATGAAGCTCAGGAAGAAGGCGAACCACGCGAGATGAAGCGTACGGATCCGGCCTTCGCGCAGGTCCAGCAGATTCAACGTGGTCCGGGACATCGAAACGAAACTCCTCCTGTCGGGTGGGATGGCCACTCGAACGAAGCGCCGGGATCAGGGCCGGCATCCGCTCAATCGGCAGCGCCCGGGAACCCGGATCCCTCCGCATCGACGATCCGCTCGACGCGCACGGCGCAATGTTTGTAGGAAGGCTGGCGCGAATAGGGATCGAAGGCCGGGAACGTGAGTCGATTGGTCGAGACGTCATGCATCGAGATGAAGAGCTCTCCTTCGCGAACCGTTTCCCGGACGAGAGCCGAGGCGATGAGCGTTCCACGCCGGGATCGGACCCGGACCCGCTCTTCGGACCGGATCCCGAGCCGCGCCGCATCCTTGGGATGGATCTCCACCGCGCAGCCCGGACGATGAAGTTTCGAAAGGACCCGGGACTTCCCGGTCCGGGTTCCCGTGTGGAACTGACTCGACGATCCCCTGCCCGTCAGCAGCGCAAAGGGAAACGCTTCATCGGTCGGCTCGGGAAGGGGGCGGGGCGATTCGAAATGGAATCGGGCTTTCCCGCTTTCATGCGGG
>DRKE01000158.1 GCA_011051925.1 Deltaproteobacteria bacterium | reverse complement strand
GACGAAGACGTTCACGCCCGATGAACGCCGGCAGGAGATCGCGATCCGCCGACGACACGTCGCGAAACGCTTTCGTTCCTTCTAGGGAAGCTCTGCAGGACCCGCCCGACAGGGTACGACCGTGTCGGGCGGGTCTCGAGATGGCGAAGCAGCAGACGTTCGCCGGTCAAGCCTGGAAGCGGATTGGAAGCGGAAGGGGAAGGGTAAGGGGACGCGCCGGGAGCGCTTCCTGTCCGAGGACGATGTCCGCGTTGGGGAACCTCTACGCAGTTCGGCACGAGTCGATCCCGAGAGAGGCAGGGGCTGCGCTGTGATCGAGGCGTCCCGAGGTCGGGGCGGGAGGGGGGAGTCTCGCGAGGAGCGAGACGAGTACGCGCAGTTTCGAGAGGGCGGCCACCGGGATCCGGACAAGCAGGCATTCCGACCGCCCGAACCTGTTCGAGCACGGGACCCCCTCCCGCACCGATCACGGCACGGCGGCGTGTGCAGGGTTCCCTGGCGCGGATCCGTCAGGATCCAGTCCTGGCTGAAGCTCCGAGATCGGTCCGGCACGGTTTTCGGCGATGACACGCCTCGATCGCGGGCGACAGGCTCCACCCCGTTTCCCGGAAATGGCGGGCCGAAGGGCGAGCCCGTTCAGGGAACGATGACGGCTCGACCCACGAGTCGTCCGGCTTCGAGTGCCTCCATCGCCTTCGGGGCCTCCTCGATTCCGAAGAACTCGACGTCGTTGCGGAGCATGCCCTGGTCGGCGAGGGCGAGGACCTCACGGGTGTCCGAGATCGTTCCACCGATGAAGGACGTCACCCATGCCGATTTGCTCGCGAGGGCCGACATCAGTGGCATGTCCAGTCTTCCTTCACCGGCGCCGATCAGGATGTAGCCGCCGAGCTTCGCGAGCGCGGCAATGCTCGTCGCGATCGTCGCGTCGTTGCCGACGAAATCGAGCACGGCATCGGCGCCCCGTCCCTCCGTCAGCTTGCGGATCTCCCCCGCGAGGTCCTCCATGGCGCCGTCGAGGCAGACGTCGGCGCCGAGATCGAGGGCGCGTTCACGTTTCTTCGCGTCGATCTCGACCGCGATGATCCGCGCCCGGGTGAGGATCTTCAGGTACTGGATCGCGAAGCCGCCGAGTCCGCCCGCACCGATCACGAGTGCCGTTCGACCCCGGCCGAGCCGTTCCTTCACCCTGGTGACGCCGTGGTAGGAAGTCGTGCCGGCGTCGGTGAAGGGGCCGGCCAGTTTCGGATCGAGACCCGCTAGCGGAATGATCGGCCGGTCGTTCTCGAGCAGGAGATAGTCGGCGATCCCGCCATCCATGCCATAGCCACGTCCCACGTGATTCGAATCGCAGGCGTTGTCGGCACCCGCATCGCATTCGAGGCAGGCGCCGCAGGAACGGGTGGAAACGATCGCGACGGCTTGCCCCTCGACGAGGCCGGTGACGCCCGGTCCCCATCTGTCGACCCAGCCGCCGACTTCATGGCCCAGGGTGAAAGGCATCTTCCAGCCCATCAACTCTTCCATGGCGGCCGGAATGTGGGGCATGTGCAGGTCGCTCTGGCAGAGTCCGTTTCCCGCGACCTTGATCCGGACCTGGCCGGGTCCGGGTTCGGGCACCTTGACCTCGTCGAGAACGGGCGGTTCCTGCCAGTGGATCATCCGGTAGGCACGCATCGTGTCGGTCATCGTCGTCTGCTCCTCTTTGCGGTCTTCTTCTTCCAGCTGGGCCGGTCGGAACCGTCGTCGAGAGCGCATCTTGCCGACCCCGCGTCGAATCCGGCCCTCATTTCGGTTCCGTCGCCGCCGGTGGAACCCATCGAACGCGCTCGAAGAATTTCTCCAGCCGCGGGAGTTCCGCAGTGATCTGGTTCCTTCCCCAACGGACGGCCTGGTCGAGTTCCCTGGGAGAAGGGAGCAGCTTCAATGGGGAGAGCGTCGGATGGAATTCGATTCGCTGGTGTGCATAGCGATCGTTGAGTGCGACCTGGAGGGCGACGACGCGGGTCAGCGGCTGAAGCCAGAAATGCCCGAGCCCGCCCTGGGGATGAAAGCAGTCGAAGGCCAGGAAATAGGCGTTGCGGGTCCCGATCCGGCCCTGCGCGACCTGACGCCAGGCGGGGCCCGTGGGTACGTTGTTGGCGACCCCCCCGTCGACCAGCGCGACGACGTCGTCGCGTTCCATCAGTTTCTGCAGGATGGCTTCCATGTGGGGGTCATCGCGGGTCATGTCGTAGTGGAGCAGCCCGGGAATCGCCGCTGAAAAGCCCGCCGCGTCGATCGTGTTGAAATCGGCCGTCAGCTCGTCGCGTCCGATCACGATCTCCTCGACGACGCGGGGATTGATGAATCCGATCATCCGCACGAGCTGTGAGGCGATCTGCGCACGAAGCTGGAGCGCGGTCGGTCGTTTGTCTTCATGCAGGTGATGGGTCCGCGCATATTGCTCGGGACTCTCTTCGAGCGCGCCGCGACGGATTCCGGCGACGACTGCGTCGTAGGGAATCGCGAGATCGGGCAGCAGCATCTCCTCGCCGTCCGCGCGGGTGAAGGCCTCGCCGATTCCCGCACGAAGAAAGAGCCGCGCGACGCCCGGGAATCCATAGCGGGTCCGGAGGCTCACGTAGCGGAAGATGGTTTCCGCGCGCATGCTCTTCGCGATCTTCATGTAGGCATCGAAATCCCCGACCTTGTCCCGGGCACGAAAGAGTCCGAGGATGGCCCCCATCGAAGAGCCGATGACGTAGCCGGGGACGAGGCCCGCGGTCTGGAGCGTGTCCCAGGCGCCGATGTATCCGTAGGCAGAGCCCCCGCCACCGCCCGCAACGGTCACGAGGGTCTTGATCCCGAGTTCCTGATCGAGATGCCTCGGGGCGAAGTCGTCGGCGTATTTCTCGAGGATCTCGCTCCGTGTCTTGTCGAGGGCATCGAGCCAGCGCTCGACGATGTCCGAGGCCGCTTTCAGGCGCTCCTCGTGATCGCTGGTCTGGAGCAGTGCCCGGCCGAGCACTTCCAGGATCTGTTTGCGAATCCGCGTGAGCCGGGGGGTTCGGACGCGCACTTCGGGAAGCTCGGTTCGCCCGCCCCGTCTGGCGGCCCCGGGCTGGAAGGCGTCGAGCGCGGCGAGCGCGATCGCATAGCGGATCTGATGTTCACGGGTCCTGCTGATCACGTTCGGATGCGTGAGAAGCGCGTCGACGAGCTTCACCTCCATTCGTTGGAGGCGCAGCCGCTGTTCCTCGCGCGCCTGTTCCGGGATCGACGGAGCGGTCATGAAATCGCCCGCTCGTGCCCGGAGTCGCGTTGCGCGGCTCCGGACACCCCTAGAGCACGGCCTCGATCAGCTGGGGACCGGGCACGGAATAGGAAGCCTCGAGGGCGCGGGTCAGCGACTCGGCGTCCTCGACCCGGACGCCGGGAACGCCCATGCCCTTCGCCATGGCGACGAAATCGAGATCGGGGTGCCCCAGATCGAAGAGTCGCTCCGCCTCCTTGCTGGGTGCCGCACCGGTCCGGGCGAGTTCCATGTTGAGGATGGCATAGCTTCCGTTCGAGAGGATCACGGTCGTGACATCGAGCGCTTCCCGCGCCTGGGTCCAGAGGGACTGGATGGTATACATCGCCGAACCGTCGGACTCGACATTGAGCACACGGCGGTCGGGACAGGCGAGCGCCGCGCCCGTGGCGACGGGCATCCCCATTCCGATCGCGCCGCCCGTGAGTGAGAGCCAGTCGTGGGGAGGCGCCGATGCGGTCGCGCCGAGAAGGAAGAGTCCGCCCGTCGTCGATTCGTCGACGACGATCGCCTGTTCCGGGAGGGTGGAGGCGACCGCAGCGGCCAGTGTCATCGGATCGAGACCTCCGGTCGGGCGTCCGGGAAGCTCGGCTCGGGATCCGTGGCCGCCGGGTTTCACGCCGCGGATACCCAGCGCGTCCGCCAGGGCGCGCAGGGCGCCCTCCGCGTCTTCCTCGGGTTCGGCCAGGGTCGAGATGCAGGTCTTCGGATCGGCGATGATGCTCGGCTTGTCCGGATAGGCGAAGAACCCGACGGGGGCGGCGGTATGGACGAGAACCAGATCCGTCGCGTCGGCGATCTTGTCGACGGCCTGTTCCGTGAAATAGGGCAATCGGTCGATCGCGACCCGGTCCCCACCCCGCTCGAGGCGGCTGAAGAAGGTGTTGGTGAGCAGCCGGGCGCCAGTGGCCTCCGCGATTGCGGAAGCGAGTTCGAGCGCGCCTTCGCGGAGCGCCCGGCCGGAGAGCAGCATGACCGGCGAGGCGCCCTCGGCCATGCGGGCAGCGATCCGCTCGATCGTCTCGGCCGGCGGCATGGGGGCTTCCGGGACGGCGATCGCTTTCGCCGGAACGCCGGGTTCGTTCCACGAGGTGTCGGCGGGAAGGATGAGCGAGGCGATCCGCCCTGGATGGCTTCTCGAGGCCGCGATCGCTTCGGCCGCATCACGGCCCACCGCCCGGGAGCTCATCGAGGTCCGGACCCAATGGGAGAACGGGGCTGCGACCGCCTCGACGTCCGACGTGAGGGGTGCATCGAGATGTCGATGGGTCGTGGCATGATCGCCGATCACGTTCACGATCGGTGTCCGGGCGCGCCTGGCGTTGTGGAGATTGGCGAGACCGTTCGCGAGTCCCGGACCGAGATGGAGCAGCGTCGAAGCCGGCTGGTCGCGCATCCGACCGTAGCCGTCCGCTGCGCCCGTCACGACGTTCTCCTGGAGTCCGAGAACCGCGCGCATGCCCGGGACCCGATCGAGGGCCGCGACGAAATGCATTTCCGAGGTTCCGGGATTCGTGATGCAGAGTTCCACGCCGCCGTCGACCAGGGAGCGCAGGAGACTTTCGGCACCGTTCATCGTTTCTTCCTCCTTCTCGCCGGCGCGTCGCCGCTATCGTCCTTCGAAGACGGGTTCCCGCTTCTCCATGAACGCGCGGACGCCTTCCAGATGATCCGCGCTCTGGGAGCACAGGCCCTGCAATTCGACTTCGCAGGCGAAGGTCGTCGGGAAATCAGACTCTGTCGCCGTCCGGACGGCCGTCTTGGCATGGCGCAGGGAGAGGGGAGCGCGTCGCGCGAGCTCGCCCGCCCAGTCCCGGGTCCGCTCGAGGAGGCGGTCGACCGGGACGACCCGGTTGCAGAGGCCGAGTTCGAGACAGCGCTCCGCGGGAAGCTTCTCCCCCGTCGCGATCAGCTCATAGGCGCGCTTCCGTCCGATCGTATGGGTGAGATGCCAGGTGGCCCCTCCGTCGGGGACGAGTCCGATATTCGAGAAAGCCTGGTAGAGATAGGCGTCCTCGGCCATGACCGTGAGATCGCAACCCATGGCATAGGCGCTTCCGATCCCGGCCGCGGCACCGCGGACCGCGCTGATCCACGGCTTCGGCGCCTCGCGGATCGCCATCAGGATCGGTCGATGGAAATCGTTGAGATGGCGACCGACGGAACTGCCGGGAGCGTGTCTCATCGTCAGGTCCGCGCCCGCACAGAAACTCCGTCCCGCCCCGGTCAGGATGACGACGCGGATGTCGTCGTCACCATTCGCGCGTTTCGTCGCATCGAAGAGTTCCGTCAGCATCTCCTCGTTCATCGCGTTCAGCTTCTTCGGGCAATCGAGGGTGATGGTCGCGAGGGCTCCTTCGGTTTCGAAGCGGATCAGTTCGTAGGAGGACATGGATCGGGTTCCTTGCCGGCGGATTCGTTGCCAGGCTCTTCGAGAAATCGGAATGGACAGTTTCGCATAAGTCGCCGGCGATTGTCGCGGGGGGTGCCGGAATCGTTTGAAAGCCCCGGATCGAGCCCCTACGCTCGAATCCGGCCGTGCCGGTCCGCGCGACCGGAGGCCGGTCCGGTTCGACTCGGGCGTGACCCGGGGGCGGATGCGGCGGATGCGGCGAAAGGGGAGTCCGATGTCCCGGGATTCGATGTCGAGGGAAACGAGGGAGAAGAACGAGGCGGCTTTCGAAGAGGCCTCCCTCATCGCGGATGCGATGTCGAATACCGGATTGGACGATTTCGGGGACGACGAGTTCCGCGAGCCCTTCGCCGTCCTGACGCGATCCCTGCGAGAGGAGGCCCCCCTCAACGATCTCGGCCGCCATGTCCTGCGCGCGCGTGTCGTCGAGAGTCTGGAGACGCGGCTGAAGACCCGGTACTGGCTGAAGCGCCATCCCGAGATCCTCGAAGAAGAGATCGAGGATCCCCTCGTCATCGTGGGACTCATGCGCACGGGGACGACGATGCTCCACCGGATCCTGGCGAGTGACCCCCGGAACCATGCCGCCCTCTGGTGGGAAACCCGGTTTCCTGCGCCCGATCCGGGAATCGACTGGAGCGCGCCCGATCCCCGGATCCCCCCGGCACAGGCCGAGATCGCTGCGATCCTGGAAGCGGATCCGCGCCAGGCTTCGATCCATCCCTGGGACGCCCTCGCGCCCGACGAAGAGATCATGTTGCTCGAGCATTCCTTTCTCTCCCATGTGCCCGAGGCGTTCGTCAACATCCCGACCTACCGGGCATGGATCACCGAGCAGGACTGGACGCCAGCCTACGTCTACCTCAAGAAGTTGTTGCAGTCGCTTCAATGGCAGAAGCGACAGCGCGGAAT
This sequence comes from Deltaproteobacteria bacterium, assembly GCA_011051925.1. Classification (GTDB taxonomy): domain Bacteria; phylum Myxococcota_A; class UBA9160; order UBA9160; family UBA4427; genus UBA4427. Next base: position 6,247 of record DRKE01000158.1, on the reverse strand, counting down.
CGTTCGCGAACGCTGGGTCCTGAAGACGCCCGGCCATCTCGGGTATATCGACACGCTTTTCTCCGTTTTCCCCGGCGCGCGCGTGATCCAGACCCATCGGGATCCCCTCGAGACCGTGCCCTCCGCCGCCTCGATGAACCATTCGATGTGGGCCCTCTACAGCGACGTGGAGGGCAACAACGAAGCTGGAGCGCAATGGCAGGAACGACTGGCCTGGGGGACCGCACGCTGCATGGCCTCCCGACAACGCCATCCGGCCGACCGTTTCGTCGACATCTGGTTCAGGGATGCGATGAGGGACCCGATCGGCGAGATCGAACGGGCCTACGAGACCTTCGGGATCGGGTTCGACGACGCGGCGCGGGCGGCGATGGAGAAGTGGCGAGCGGAGAACCCGCGCGAGAAGCGTCCTCCCCACGTCTACTCCCTCGAGGAATACGGCCTTTCGGAAGACGGGATCCGTCAGGCTTTCGCCGCCTATCGCGAGCGTTTCATCGAGCCACGGTCGGATTGAAGTCGTCTTCGCGACGAGGTTGCGCCGGCGCGAGTTTGCCTCATCATCGGGGTCGCCATGTCGATCCCGAGTCCCTGCTCACCCGAAGCGGCTGCTGCGATGTTCGAACCCGTCGATCGGCTCGGGATTCCCCTCGGTCCCGGGCAGCCGACGGCCCTCCTGCACGCGCTCGGAAAGAGGACCGACTGGGAGGATTTCCACGTCTTCGGGGCGCTGCTCGTGGACCTCTTCCCGCTCTTCGCGCGCGAGGGCGTTCATCTCCGTTCGGGGTTCTTCGGACCCGCCGAGCGGGCGCTGCGCGCGGCCGGACACGCGGTCGAGTTCGTTCCCGCCGACTTCCGGCGCTTCGAGGAGATCGCCCATCGCTTCGGGGCAAGGGTCGTGGCGACCGCGGCCGCCCCGCCCGACACCGAAGGGCGACTCTCGCTGTCGCTCCACGCGGGTGCGACCGTTTCCGAAATCAGGAGGGCGGGGCGCGATCCCTCTCGGCTGCTGATCGTCGAGACCAGCCCCGGCTATCCGAGAACCCTGGGCCTTTCTCCCGAGCATCCCCACTCGATTCCCCTCGACGAAGTCGACGTCTGGATCGAGGGTGACGCCGACCCGATCGAGCTGCCCGATGTGCCCGCCGGTGGGATCGAGCAGGCGATCGCCGCGAACCTCGCGCCCTTCATCCGGCCCGGCGCGACGCTCCAGACCGGGATCGGCGGTGTCCCCAATGCCGTGGTCGAGCTTCTCGCTCACGGCCGGGATGGTGACTACGGCATCCATAGCGAGATGTTCACCACGGGCCTGATGCGACTTCACGAAGCAGGCAAGGTCACGAATCGCAAAGGCATCTACGACGGCGTTTCCATCACGACCTTCGCGATGGGGTCCCGCGAACTCTATGACTGGCTCGATGAACGCGAATGCGTCCGGTTCCTGCCGGTCGACATCGTGAACGACCCTGCCGTGATCTCGCGAAACCGTCAGATGGTCTCGATCAACGGCGCGCTCTCGATCGATCTCTTCGGGCAGGTCGTCGCCGATTCGATCGACGGTATCCAACATTCCGGAATCGGGGGCCACGAGGATTTTCTCGCGGGTGCCGGGCGGACGGCGGCAGGCCGGTCGCTGATCTGTCTGCCCTCGATGGCGAAGGTCGCCGGGCAGGATCGCTCGCGAATCGTCGACCGACTCGGCCCGGGATCGCTGGTGACGAGTCCCCGGCATCAGGTCGATGTCGTCGTGACCGAACATGGAATCGCCGAGCTGGCGGGCCGGACCGTCGGAGAACGGGCCCGGGCGCTCGCGGGGATCGCCCATCCCGACGTGCGGGAATCCCTGTTCGAATCCGCTCACACGATCTCGAAGCGCGGTGGGCTCGGATCCGGGAGGCGTCCTTTCCATGCGTAGCTCGACCCGACTCGCTCCCCTCGCGCTCCTCGACCCGTCGACCGATGAACCCGTCGGGTTGGGGGATCTCTGGCGGGACGAGACGGTCGTCCTGATCTTCCTCCGCCACTTCGGTTGACTGTTCTGCCGGGAGCAGGTCGTGCAGTTGCGCGACTCGATCCGGTCGTGGGAGGCCCGCGGTATCCGCGTCGTCATGATCGGCAACGGAAAGGGCCGCTTTGCCGAGGCGTTTCGTGAGGAGTTCGAGCTCGAAGGGCTCCTCCTGGTCGATCCGGAGCTGCACGCCTATCGTGCCTCAGGCCTCCGGCGCGGGCATCGCGAGATCGTGTCGCCGAAGCTTCTGGGGAACGCCTTCCGTGCCCTCCGGAGCGGGGCGCGACAGACCTCCGTCCAGGGGGATCCGTGGCAGCTCGGCGGTGTCTTCGTGATCGGTCCGGGGGGCGAGATGCTCTTCGAGCATCGCTCTTCGGAAGCGGGGGATCACGCTTCTCCGGAGCAGATCGAGGCCGCTCTCGAGGAGAACGCCGAACCGATCGAAGAGGAGCGGCCCGGCCTTTCGCCCCTCGCACCGGCGATGAACCTGATCCGCCCGGCCCTTGATGCCTCACCCGTCCTGTCCTTCGATCGGGTGGGTTTCCTGAGGCATTCATTGGCCTTCGATCCGACGGATCTGGACGTGGATCTCTATGGAAGACGCTGCCTCGTGACAGGGGCGGATTCGGGGATCGGCTACGAAACGGCTCTGGCTCTGGCCGATCTCGGCGCGGAGGTCTGTCTGCTATGCGATCCCGACGGAGACCGGGGCGAGAGCGGAGCCGGTTCCGCGCGAGATCCACGTCGGGGCCGGGTCCGCAGGCCTGCGGGGGGAGAAGGTCGTGCGGCGGCAGAGGCGATCCGCGAGGCGACGGGCAATCGCCGCGTCGAGGCGTTCGACCTCGACCTGACCGACCCCGAGTCGATCGACGAGGCCGTCGGTGTCCTGGCGCGCGAACCGGTCGACGTCCTCGTGCATTGTGCCGAGATCTTTTCGACCCGGCGCATCCAGACGAAGGGGGGATTCGAGTCGGCTTTCGCGGTCCACGTGGCCGGGCCCCATCGCGTGATGAGGGGGCTGGCCCCGGCGCTCGAGGAGTCCGATGATGCGCGAGTGGTCTGGATGTCTTCAGCGGGCATGCTGGCGCATCGATTGAACCTCGAAGATCCGCTCTGGGAGGCCCGCCGATTCGATCCGGCGGTCGCTTTCGCCGAGTCGAAACGGGCGCAGGTGGTCCTGGCTTCGATGTGGGCAGAGGATTTCAACGGGACCGCCGTCCATGTGAACGCGATGCATCCGGGATGGGTCGATTCGCCGGCGATTCGCGGTCTGATGCCGCTTTTCGGAAGGATCGCACGACCGATGCTTCGCACCCCGGCCGAGGGTGCCGACACGATTCTCTGGTTGGCGGCATCCCCGGCCGCCGAGGGGGAGACGGGACTCTTCTTCTTCGATCGCCAACCCGTCCGCCCGCATTGGCTGCCGACGATCCGGGAGACCAGCGAAGAGCGGGACGCGCTGTGGAAGATCTGTGAGGCGGACGACGGGTCGGGACGCGATTGATGGCGTCCCCCGTGTCGATGGGGGATGATTCCGGGATATGGACCTCCTGGAGCGGGAAAGCCGGTGCCGCTGATCGGTTGCCATGAGTGCGATGCGGTGATCGAAGAGCCGATCGTTCCCGATGGGGGTGCCGCGATCTGTCGCCGCTGTGGCGGAACACTTTTCCGTCGTCATCGGAAGACGGTGGAGACCACCCTGGCACTCATGCTTTCGGCGGCGATCCTGTTTCTCGTCGCCAACGCGTTTCCCTTTCTCGCTTTCGAGATCCAGGGACAGCTTTCCCAGACGACTCTCCGATCCGGCGTCGTTTCACTCTGGCAGCAGGACCAGCATGCGGTCGCCGCCCTGGTCCTGCTGACCACGATCGTCGCGCCCGGCGTCCAGATCGGCCTGCTGCTCTGGGTCTTGATGCCGATCCATCTCGGTCGTCGGAGCTGGGGTGCGATCTCCGCCTTCCGCTGGGTCGAAAGACTCCACCCGTGGGCGATGATGGATGTCTTCCTGATCGGCATCCTCGTCGCGCTCGTGAAGCTTTCCGACATGGCGGAGATCATTCCGGGGATCGCGCTCTGGGCCTTCGCGCTGCTGATCCCGCTGATGGCCTCGGCCTTCGCCTTTCTCGATCCGGAGATCGTCTGGCGTCGCCTCGAGGTGCGGCGATGACGGCTTCGTTGGCGTCGTTCACGAACCGACCGCATGCCCAATGCGAGGTCTGCAACCTCGTGATGTCGGTTCCGAGGGGGCTGGAAGCGGCGCCTCTGGCCTGTTCGCGCTGTCATGCGGCCGTCCATCGGCGAAAGCCCGAGAGTCTTTCCCGGACGTGGGCCTTCGTGATCGCGGCGGCCATCTGCTACGTCCCGGCCAATCTCTACCCGATCATGACGGTGACCCGCTTCGGTCGACCGGAATCGAATACGATTCTTTCCGGTGTCGTCTTCCTTTTCGAGCATGGTATGTGGCCTCTGGCCCTGATCGTCTTCGTCGCGAGTGTCGTGGTCCCGCTTCTCAAGCTCGTGGGTCTCGTGGGACTCGTGGTCTCTGTCCAGCGCAGGAGTCGCTGGCGTCCGCGGGATCGCGCTTCGCTCTATCGGGCCGTCGAAGCGGTCGGACGCTGGTCGATGGTGGACATCTATGTCGTGACGGTCCTCGTCGCGCTGGTCCATCTGGGATCCCTGGCTTCGGTGGAGGCCGAAGCGGGCGCATTCTTCTTCGGCGCCGTCGTCGTCCTGACCCTGCTGGCTTCCCAGAGTTTCGATCCGCGACTGATCTGGGATGCGATCGAGGCGGACGATGGCTGAAGAACGTTCTGGCGAGTCGTCGGGTGGAGCGGAAGAACTGCCGGGTGTCATCGTTCGCGATCGCGCCCGGATCTCGATCGTCTGGCTGGTTCCGATCGTGGCAGCCATCGTCGGCCTCTATCTGGCCTATTGGGCCTGGTCCGAGAAGGGGCCGACGATCACGATCACCTTCGCGAGCGCCGAGGGTCTCGAAGCCGGCAAGACGAAGGTCAAGTACAAGAAGGTCGAGGTGGGTCTCGTCGAATCCGTCCGGTTGACGGATGACCTCTCCCGGGTGGAGGTCGAGGTCTCGATGGCGGCGGGGATGGCGCCCCACCTGACCGACAAGACGCGCTTCTGGATCGTGCGCGCCCAGGTCTCGGCCGGTCAGATCACGGGCCTGGAGACCGTGCTGTCCGGCGTCTACATCGCGATGGATCCCTCCGACGAGGGAAGACGAACCCGTGAATTCGTCGGGCTCGAGAAGGCGCCGGTGGTGACTTCGGACAAGCCGGGCACTCTTTTCAAGCTGCGTGCGCGGGAGCTCGGCACGATCGAGGTGGGTTCACCCGTCTACTATCGCTGGATCAAGGTGGGGCAGGTCGCGGGATACGAACTCAGCGAATCGGGACAGGACGTCAGCATCCAGGTCTTCATCGAGGCACCCAATGACCAGCGGGTCCGCACCACGACCCGTTTCTGGAACGCGTCGGGGTTCGACGTGACGGTCACGACGGAAGGGATCGAGGTCGACACGCCCTCCCTGATCTCGATGCTGGTCGGTGGAGTCGCCTTCGAAACGCCCGCGACCGTGACGGTCGCGCGTGACGTTCCGGAAGACATGGTCTTCGAACTCTATCCGAACAAACAGGCCACGCGACGGCCGCTTTTCTCCCAGAAATCACGATTCCTGCTCTACTTCAAGGAATCCGTTGCCGGTCTTTCTCCCGGAGCACCCGTCGAGTTCCGTGGGATCCGGATCGGTGAGGTCCTGACCGTCGAAGTGAAATTCGATCCGAAGACCAGGGAGATGTCGATTCCGGTCGTGATCGAGATCGAACCGGAACGCTTCGGCATCTCCGAGGAGGATACGGGCGACGCTGAACTCGAAAGCCTGCGAAGCCTGGTCGCCCGCGGATTCCGCGCGAGGGTGGTGACGAACAACCTCCTGACCGGGAAGAAAGCCGTCGAATTCGATCTTTTGGAGAATGCCGAGCCGGCCGAGATCGTCATGGGAGAAGCCTACCCGGTCCTTCCGACGACGGCGGGGGGACTCGACGTGATCACGGATCGCGTGGCGCGGATCGTGGCGAAGGTCGATGGACTGCCGATCGAATCGATCGGGCGGAATCTCGAAGAGGTCCTCCGCAGCCTTTCGGTGACCCTGGGCGAGATGGAGGCATTGACGGGGGCGGCGAATCGGGATCTGGTGCCCGGCCTTTCGGCATCCCTCGGAAAACT
>DRKE01000157.1 GCA_011051925.1 Deltaproteobacteria bacterium | reverse complement strand
TCGCCACATTCCGGACGTCGCCGATCGGCCGCCTTCCTTCCCCGAATCGGGATCCATTTCGCGATCGCGTCCATGGCTCTTGTCGCGTCCGTCCCGGGCTCTGCGCGGGATCCCACGATTTCTCCGCGCCCTCCGGAACTCGTCGCCGGGCAGATCACGGAGGGGAATTTCGAGACCCGACGTGTCGGCGGACCGGATTCGGACGGGGGAATCGGGGACTGGTTCCTGGGCAACGGCACACTCTGCGCGATCGTCTCGAGTCCCGATCACGAAAGCGCCTTGACGCCGCAGGGCGGCGTCCTGATCGACCTCGGCCACTGCGGGGCCCAGAATGATCAATGGACCGTCCTCCAACCCCTCATGAACCTCAACCAGCACGAGGTCATTCCCGTCAAGGAGATCTCGGCCCGCGTGGAACGCGATCGCGCCTCGATCCGGACCCGCGCGGTCCATCAGGGGATCGAGTTTCTCACGACCTACAGTGTCGATCGAGAAACCCCCAATGCGATCGGGTTGACGATCCGCGCCCGTCGGATCGCCGAGGGAGATCGCCTTTTCGCGATCGGATCGATCCTGCTCCACCCGAGCGGGCAGACCTCTCCCTTCTCCCTCCTGCGAAGCGATCCGGAGAGGTCGAAGGGCTTCGCCTATTCCCCTTCGGACAGGGCGTCCCTGCGCTCGCTGCTACGTGCCCTCTACGCTTCGGACCTGACCGTCCTCGTCGGCGGAGACGGGATGCCCCCGATCAGCTACGGCATCGAAAGGATCAGCGATCGACGCCTTGCCCGCCCCCCCGATCGGCCGACCGACGCCGGTTCCGTCCCGGACGGGGCAATGCGATCGGCGGCCTCCGAAACCCGTTCGCGCAGCGCACGTTCCCTGGCCTCCTTCTCCGTCACCGGGCTCCACTACACGGTCCTCAACACACTGACGCGTCCCTTCTGGATCGGAAGGACCGGCCGTTCACCCGGCCTGCTCCAACTCGCCCAGCTTCCCTTCATGGATGTCGGTCCCCGGACCGAGATCGTCAGCCGCTTCCGCATCTGGCTCGGCTCGCGTGCCGACGTCGCTTCGATCACGGACCAGGTCTTCCGCGAAACCACCCGGGTCTTCGGTACGATCGACGACGCCAATGCGCGAATCCACATCGATCTCGCCTCGGGCGCTCCGATCACGGAAATCCGTCCTGACCCCGACGGAAGCTTCAGCCTTCGACTCCCTGCCGGCCGCTATGTCGCGCGCGCCAGGGCAGCGGCCGGCCGGGAGACCCGGCTCGCCTTCGAGGTGACCGCTGGGATGGAGGAAGAGCGACTCGCTCCCATCCGGCTGGGCGAACCCGGCTGGGTCCGCCTCCCTTCGGATTTCGTCGGACGGCTCCTCTTCTCGAACGAGGATGGATCGGGCCCCGCGCTTTTCGGCCAGGATCTGCTGGGATTCCGGATCGGCGACGATGCGGTCCCGACCGGGATGGAGGCCCCCTTCCTCAATCTCGCCGGAAGTCCCATCGATCCGGAACGCGTCGCACTCGCCCCCGGCCACTATCGCGTCGTCGCCGTCCGCGGCCCGGAATACGCGGCCAGTACGACCCGCCTCGAGGTCCGGTCCGGAGAAGAAACCCGCCTCACCCTGTCTCCCCTGGTCCGGATTCGTGAGACACCCGGCTGGATCTCGGCAGATCTCCATGTCCACAGCGGCGAGAGCTTCGACTCGAGCCTTCCCCAGACGCGGCAGATCGTCGCATTCGCCGCCAGTGGGGCTGAAGTCCTGGTCGCGACGGAACACGATCGGATCTTCGATCCGCGACCCGCGATTCGCGTCACGCGGCTCTCCGATCGACTCGTCTCGGTGACCGGCGTCGAGATCACGAGCGCCTTCCAGGGCAACGACGCGCCCTACTCGACGGGCCACCTGAACGCCTTCCCCATGAAGCCCGTTCCCTCGGCCTATCGAGGCGGAGCACCGAGACTCGAAGGTCGACGCCTCCGCGACGTTCTTTTCGAATTGCGAGGCCTCGATCCGGCGCCCTTCGTCCAGCTGAATCATCCGCGGCCCGGCCCTGGTGACGGACAGGACGACACGTATTTCAGCCATCTCGCGGTCGCAGGCAGGCCCTTCGATCCGACCCGGTCGCTTCTCCGGGAACCCAATCGCGTCCTGATCGAGGCCGGCCCCCGCGACACGGGGCGTGACCTCGACTATCACGGCGTCGAGTTGATGAACGGTCCCGACCTGCTGCGATACCGCCGTGTTCGTGCCGACTGGTTCTCGCTTCTTCTCCAGGGAGAAAGGATCGTCGGCACCTCGAACAGCGATTCCCATCGCCTGGGCCGGATCGTCGGCCTGCCGCGAACCTATATCGCCATGCAAGCCGACGGACTGGACGACTTCGAAGAATCCGTCTTCATGGATTCGCTCCGCCAGGGTCGCGCCTACGGTTCGACCGGGCCGTTGCTGACCGTCCGTCTCGACCGGGCGGGAATCGGAGAGCTGCATTCCGGAGCGACCGGGCTCCTGCAGGTCCGGGTCGATGCGGCACCCTGGGTACCGATCTCCGGATGGCGCGCCTTCGTGAACGGGGAACTCGTCTACCGCGCCCCCATCGCCGCCGGGGAGACGGCATCACTCCCCCTCGCCTTCGATCGCGATTCCTTCGTGGTGGTCGAGGTCGAGGGACCGGCGGAGGGCATCTACCGGGAGGCCTTTCCGGGCTTCACGCCCTTCGCCTTCTCGAATCCGATCTTCGTCGACCTCGATGGCAATGGCCGATACGACGCGCCGGGACTGCCTGCCACCCTCCCCCGCACCTTGACCGACCCCGATCGGCTCGACTGAGCCGCCCTGCCCCCGGTAGCGCCGGCTCCCCCCTGCCCGGGAAGCGCTCGACCCGGCCTCAGGTCCCTGCGCCCCCTTTCCGAGACAGCGCCTCGAGCAGAACGCCCTCGCGAAGTCCCCAATCGCAGACCGTGAGTGCTTCCCTTTCGAGAGTCGACAGAAGCGTCGACAGGACGATGGCACCAACGGGAAGAAGCGCGACACGCCGACGCGGAATCCCCGGCCCCACCCACGACGCTCCGCTCCTCATCCGATCCACGATCCCTTCCAGTTCGTTCCGCGCCAGGATGCTGCGATCCAGCCCGAGATGCGATGACGCCTTTCCCCGACCCGACATCAGCCGGGCGAGGCTGCGAAGCGTCCCACCCGCCCCAGCGAGATGATGCCCCTGGTGTGGGCCGCCGAAACTCTCGAGGCAGTCGGCGACGACCTCACGCACCCGCAAGCGAATCGCCTGTTCTTCATCCTCCGACAGGCGATCGCCCGAAACGAATTCTGCATGCAGCCGGGTAACACCGAGCGGAAGCGAGACCGTCCTCTCGGCTCCAGATCCCGCTCCGATCGCGAACTCGAGACTTCCGCCCCCCAGATCGAGCGCGAAGAGTCGCTCCTTCCCGATCTCGAGCCGGGACCGGATGGCCGAATAGGCCAGTTCGGCCTCTTCGCTCCCCGAAAGCAGACGAAGAGGCTGGCCGAGTGCCTCCTCGACCCGGGCGATGAGCTCCGAGCCATTCTCGGCGTCCCGAAAGATCGCCGTACCCACCGGAAGAAGATTCCGACAGCCGACACTGTCGGCCTCGGCTCGCAGGCGGCGTGCGGCCAGGCCCGCCCGCTCGAGATCCTCCACGGGAATCCGCCGACCGGACGAAACATGCGCGCCCAGCCCCAACATGACCCTTTCGCGAAGCACCCGACGCCACCCTTCCCGGGCATCCATGTCGACGACAACCAGGCTGAAGGACGTACTTCCCAGGTCGAGCACGGCCCATCGACTGGACGGGCCTCCGGTCGGTGTCTGTTCCCGCGGAGGAGGCAGATAGTCCGCTCGAACCACTCGTCCGCGGCGGCGTTCCACTCGCCAGACCGACGCCTTTCGACAGCGAGGCGGTGCCGGATCCTGTTCCCCGACACCCAGCATGACGAGAAGATCCTCGATCAGGGATCGCTCCGCACAGAAAAGGACGGGACCCCGCGTGTCCGCCCCGATCAGATCGAGGATTTCTTCGGCCGCCCCGCTTCGATCGAAGACCGGATCCGTACCGACGGCCAGGCCCCTCGTCGCCGCCAGTCCCTCCACCGTTTCCCGACAACGCAAAGACGAAGCGGAGTAGATCCGAGCCAATGGCACGGCAGAGAACATCCGAACGAGCCCTCGCGCCTGACGCTCACCCCGCGGACTCAGCGGCCGGAGCGAGTCTTCTCCCGACCATGTCCCGCGAGCCATCGCGTCGGCATGGCGGACGAGGTAGAGCTTCAACTCGGCGCGTCCATCGAAGGCTCAGGCCGCCTTCCGTCCGTTCTTGCGGCGCCCCTTCTTGCCCTTGGCTCCTCGAGAGGACTTGATCTCGAGTCCCTTCCCGACCTTCTTTCGGACCTTGCGTTTTCTCTCCGCCTTCTTCTTCGCCTTCCGGGCAGCCTTCTCGGCGTATTCCTTCGTCGCTCGCTTCTTCGCCTTCTGCGCGGCCTTCTCCGCGGAATCCCGTGCACTCGCCGCCTTCCGGGCCGAGCGTCGTGCGCGACGGGCCGCGTCCTCGGCGATCTCCTCTGCCGCCTTCTCGGCCCGCTTCATGACCTTCTCCGCGCGACGAATCATCTTGCCCGCCTTGCGAACGCCCTCTTCGATGATCTCCTCGACGGCACGGACGACAGGGGCGATGATCTCGTCAGCCTCGCGCTCCTTCAGCGATTTCGTCCCGGAAGTCGATCCGGATCGAGCCCGGGTCTTCTTCGATGCCTTCTTGACCTTCTTTCCTGCCTTCGTCTTCGTCATATCTCCACTTTTCGATCTGGCCATCGTTTTGCCGCCTCTTCCTGAAAGAATCCATTTCGATCGGGATCGCCGGGGTCATTCCCCTGCCGATCCGGATCCGACTTCCGTTCAGATTGCCGAGCTCAGG